>CAJLFU010000009.1 GCA_905205995.1 uncultured Haemophilus sp.
TATTGTTAGATGATGATCGTGTTATTTTAGATGAATCCAAATTAAAAGAGATTTTCTAAAATGATGAAAAAAGCGTTAGCCTTTGCAACTTCAGCGATGATTTTGACCGCTTGTAATGAAAACCAAGAATAGTTGGAAAATTCGTAAGTAGTTTCATTTCATAATAGAAGTAACGAGTAATCCTAAGGAGCTTACTATGACAATTGAATTTAAAAATGGCGTTCCTACTTTCTTTGAGCAAGCACCGACGATTTGTTTGCGTGATCCTCTAGCTGCATTTTTAGGTGCAGCAGAAGGTGGTTTAATGACCTATTCTTATCAAGATGCAGTGAAACTGGCGGGGCATTCTTGCCCGACTGTTGCAGGAAGCTTTATTGCGGTTATTCGAGGTTTAAAAGCGCTTTATGGTAATGACATACCCGAGCGTGGCAATATTGAAGTATTGATGACAAAAGGTAGAGAAGAAGGCACAACAGGTGTGGTTGCCTCTATCGCAACGTTGCTTACAGGCGCAACAACGGAAGTTGGTTTTGCCGGCATGGGTGTGGCTAAACGTTTTTCTCGCCGAAATTTATTGAGCTTCAATAATGAAAGTGATGCGACCTTCATCTTAAAACGTAAAGATAATCAAAGTGCGGTTAAATTAACCCTTAATTTAGATGAAGTAGCCCCATGGTCAGATGAAATCCGTGAGTTGCTGCCAAGAGCATTCAACAATCAGTTAAAAGCAGATGAAATCACGCATTTCCAAAGCCTCTGGCAAGAACGAGTGAAACGCATTTTAGTAGATTGCGTGAATGAAGAAAGATTGGTACTAGTAGAAAAATTAGATTAGGTCTCGAATATGAAAAAAATAACCCTAAAACTGACCGCACTTTTGTTCGGCTTGTCGCTTACAAACAGTGTATTTGCAACAGAAAATCGCCAAAATACACAGAATGCAGATTATGAGCTTGAAAAAGTCTTAATTTTCAGCCGCCATGGATTACGATCGCCAGTGGAAAAAGATCCGCAAGAAATGGCGAAATATTCCCCGTATGCGTGGGCAAAATGGGATGTGCCATCTGGTTATCTCACGGCAAAAGGGACAGTGCTAGAAACCTATTTCGGGCAATATTTAGGGCAATGGCTGGCAGACCAAGGATTATTAACAACAGAACGTTGTGCATCGGGCGAAGGTATTTTCGCTTATGCGAATGGGGTACAACGCACCATTGCAACAGGGCAAGCCATTGTGGCCGGTGCATTTGCAGGCTGTAATGTTCAACTGCAACATCACGGTGAAATTGGTTCAGAAAAAGATCCAATTTTTAACACGCAGGCGCACAATCCAAGCCAAGCTTTGATTGAATCTGCAAAAAATAATGTTGATTTAACCGCTTTACAGCAAAAATTAGCGCCAAATTATGCGCTATTGAGTGAAATCATCGATTATAAAAATTCACCAAACTGCTTGCAAAAAGGCGAGTGTGATTTAGGTGGAAAAGTTGGTGAATACAGTATTAAAGACGGCAAGTCAGTCAAAATTACGGGTTCTATCAGCACAGGAAAGAAAATTGTCAGTGCATTATTGCTTGCGCATTATGTGGGCAAGCCTGATTCAGAAATCGCCAACGGCCGCGTGGATAGCCAAGAAAAATGGCGTGCAATTAACGAAATTAAAAACGAATATTACCGCACGTTATTTAAAAACAACGAAGCGTTAGCACAAAATGCCTCATATCCGTTGTTAGCATTTATTCAGCAACAGCTAAACAGCGAAAACAAAATTAACTTATTGGTTGGACACGATTCTAATATCATCGCTCTGCTGGCTGCACTGGGTGTTGAGCCTTATGAGTTGGATGATTCATTGGAAAATATCCCAATCGGTGGCAAGCTGCTATTTGAAGTGTGGAAGCACAAACCCAGTGGTAAGCTCAAATTTAAGTTGGATTATGTGTATCAAACCACCGAACAGCTGATTAACATCACGCCATTAAGTTTAGCGACACCACCAAACCAAACAGCATTAACGCTCAAAGGCTGTGAAAAAGATGAAAAGGGCTTTTGTGATTACGAGCGTTTTCAACAGGTGTTGAGGGAGAGTATTGAAAACGGTAAGAAGTAGCTTTCATGCGACCCTATGAAAAATACTTAAAAGAGAATTCGCAGAAATTACGAGTGGAGCAGACGGATGCGGAAAGAAAATTATGGCAACGCATCAATCGAGATCAATTATTAGGATTTCGATTTAATCGACAAAAGCCACTTTTAAGTTATATCGTTGATTTTTACTGTGCAAAAGCAAAGCTGATTATCGAATTAGATGGTAGTCAGCATTATGAACCTGATTATCAGGAAAAAGACGCATTGCGAGATGCAGAATTAAATTCAGTTGGTTTTACGGTGATGCGATTTAGCAATGATGAAGTCATGCGTGAAATTGAAACGGTAGTAGAGCAGATTTATTTGTTTTTAGAGAATGTAAGGGCTGATTGAGTATGAGGTTGGATTGACCTCTGCCAAATCTCCCCTACCCCTCTTTACTAAAGAGGGGAAAATTCTTTATTAAACTAATAACGAATGATTTATTTGCATTTTCAATATAGGAACCATGTTAAAGTAAAATATAAAAATTAAAATATTCTGCGTTCCAATCCCCTCTTTAGCAAAGAGGGGTAGGGGAGATTTGGCAGAAGTGAAACCGGAGAAATTAAATTATTTATGGCTGGTTGGGTATATATTATTTCAAATAAAGCTATGCCTGGTATACTAAAAATTGGATATACAGAGCGAACGCCCTATATTCGTGCTTATGAACTTTACAATACAGGCTGCCCATATCCTTATAAAGTTGATTATTCTATTTATGTTAATAAACCTTATGAAGTAGAACAAAAAACACATGAGTTACAGCGTTCAACCAATGTAGGAAAAGAATGGTTTAGTTGTTCTCAAGAACAAGCAATAGAAGCGATTTCAAATGCGATTGAAATATGTGAAGCAGTAGTTGAAAAAAGAGAACCACCTAAACCAACTCCAAGTGAATTAAATAATGTAATTAAAACAAATCCAGATGTAGCTCTTATTATTAGAAAAGATTCTATTAATTACGCAATGAGGGTTAATCAAGATGGAGTTATTATGGAGTTTTTCCATTTTTTCAGGAAAAGAAATTATTTGATGAAATTAGAAGATATAAATAAAGAGTATGAAGATACAATCTCTCATTATAAGAAAAGATATGAATCAGAGATAAGTAGTATGAAAGAAACCTCCCTATTAGAAATACTAGGGAATGTTTGCGGAGTAACGTTCATTATATTTAGCTTTACTATTACTTTGTTCAGAATTGCTGAAAATTATGCAGGAACTCTCTTTTTCATATACTTATTTATCGCATTGACGGTTACTTGGTTTTATAAAATCGACAATCGTGAAACTGTTCTTAGAAAGAAGTCAACTCCATTTGAAGAGGCTTTTAGAAGAGAGATAAATTCTGCTATAGCTAGTAAAAATAGAAAAATAACAAATTTAATGTATAGTTATGCACCGTATTTTAAAATAATTTATGATAGAGAAACAAAATGACAACCCAAAACTTCCTAGTAGAAATCGGCACTGAAGAGCTGCCACCAAAAGCTCTCAAAACATTAGCAACCTCTTTTGCGGATAATGTTGAAGCGGAATTAAACCAGGCGGGTTTATCATTCGATAAAATCGAATGGTTTGCGGCTCCACGTCGTTTAGCCGTGAAAGTGTTGAACTTAGCCACACAACAGCCAAGTAAAGAAATCGAAAAACGTGGACCAGCAGTGTCTGCAGCTTTTGATGCGGAAGGTAAACCAACAAAAGCGGCTGAAGGCTGGGCGCGTGGTTGTGGAATTACCGTTGAGCAGGCGGAACGCATCGCAACTGATAAAGGCGAATGGTTAGTTCATCGTGCAAAAATTGAAGGTCAACCGACCAAAAACTTGCTGAACGATATTGTGGCAAATGCCTTAGCGAAATTGCCAATTCCAAAACCAATGCGTTGGGCAGATAAAACCGTGCAGTTTATTCGTCCAGTTCATACTGTGACTATGCTGTTAGGTGACGAGTTAATTGAAGGCGAAATTTTAGGTGTGGCAAGTGCTCGCACCATTCGCGGTCACCGTTTCTTAGGCGAGAAAGAATTTGAAATTCAACATGCAGACCAATATCCACAATTATTACGTGAAAAAGGTTCTGTAGTAGCCGATTTCAATGAGCGTAAAGCTGAAATTTTGGCAAAATCTCAAGCAAAAGCGACCGCACTTGGTGGCGTGGCTGACATTGAAGAAAGCTTGCTTGAAGAAGTGACCTCATTGGTGGAATATCCAAACGTGTTAGCGGCAAAATTTGAAGAACGTTTCCTAGCCGTGCCTGCGGAAGCGTTGGTTTACACCATGAAAGGCGACCAAAAATATTTCCCGATTTATGATAAAGACGGCAAATTATTACCGCACTTTATTTTTGTCTCGAACATCAACCCAGAAGATCCAACCGCGATTATCGAAGGGAACGAAAAAGTGGTTCGCCCACGTTTAACCGATGCGGAATTCTTCTTCAAAACCGACTTAAAACAAAAACTGGTTGATCGTTTACCACGTTTAGAAACTGTATTGTTCCAACAACAACTCGGTACATTGAAAGATAAAACTGACCGCATTGAACAACTTGCAGGTGAAATTGCAAAACAAATCGGTGCAGACGAAGTGAAAGCAAAACGTGCGGGTTTACTGTCAAAATGTGACTTGATGACCAACATGGTATTCGAATTCACTGATACACAAGGTGTAATGGGTATGCATTATGCTCGTCACGATGGTGAAGACGAAGAAGTGGCAGTAGCATTAAATGAACAATATATGCCACGTTTTGCCGGCGATGAATTACCTAAATCTTTGGTAGCAAGTGCGGTTGCTTTAGCGGATAAATTTGACACCTTAACGGGTATCTTCGGCATCGGCCAAGCACCAAAAGGCAGCGCAGACCCATTTGCATTACGTCGTGCAGCATTGGGTGCGTTACGTATTATCGTAGAGAAAAACTTACCGCTTGATTTAGAAGATTTAGTGAAAAAATCAGCCGCACTTTTCGGTGATAAACTCACGAATCAAAATGTGGTTGCTGATGTGGTGGACTTCATGCTTGGTCGTTTCCGTGCGTGGTATCAAGATGAAGGTATTGCGGTGGATGTAATTCAAGCCGTATTAGCCCGTCGTCCAACTCGCCCTGCTGATTTTGATGCACGTGTACGTGCGGTTTCTCACTTCCGTACTTTAGATTCAGCGGAAGCGTTAGCGGCAGCAAATAAACGTGTAAGTAATATCTTAGCTAAAGCGGATGCTGCAATTGGCGAGATCAATTTGACCGCTTGCGTAGAGCCAGCAGAAAAAGCCCTTGCTGAAGCGGTACTTGCATTACGCACTGAAGTACAACCGCTTATCGCGCAAGGCGATTACACCGCAGTATTAGATAAATTAGCGAACTTACGCGCACCGGTAGACAACTTCTTTGATAACGTAATGGTAAATGCTGAAGATCCAGCATTACGCCAAAACCGCTTAGCGATTTTAAACACGTTGCAAGGCTTGTTCTTACAAGTGGCGGATATTTCGGTATTGCAATAATGAATCTAAAAAAGGATGGTCAATTTTCCAACGACCATCCTTTTGTATATAGACTTCAAATGATTATTTCTCTATAATCATCCGCACTTTCCCCCCTTAGCTCAGTCGGTTAGAGCAGGCGACTCATAATCGCTTGGTCACTGGTTCAAGTCCGGTAGGGGGGACCATTCACAGAGATCGCATTAGGCGGTCTTTTTTATTGCCTTTCTCTCATGCGTTTTAGGCGTTATATCCTTTCAACAATTCAGTCCAATTTTCTTCATTGAACTGAATATTCATTCTGCCGATTTCTTTGACAAAAGAGCGGTGTAGTCTTTCCAGGTTGCCCTGTTTCCAAAAATTACCCAATTTTTGACCGCACTTATCGAAATCGATGAGCCAACATTTTTGTTCATTTTCGAGTTGTTGAACGAGAATATTATGGGCATTGAGATCCGTATGACAAATTTGCAAATCATGCAACTGACGAATTAATTTACCGATGGCTTGCCAGATATTATTAGGCAGGTTCTGGATTTGTAAAAGTGCGGTTAGATCTTGTGCATTTTCGATCTTTTCAATCAAGATATCCGCTTGGTAGCAAATACCTAATTTGCCTTTTTTAACACGTGCAGCAATCGGTCTGGGTACGGCTACACCAGCTTGATGGAGTTGATTTAACAGCTGAAATTCAGCCATGCTGCGAGTTTCAGTAAATGATTGAAAACGATAGCGATCTTTATTGAATTTTCCCCATAAACCACCGCGATAATAATGACGAAGCGCCGTGTTTACACCAAACAGATCTTTTGTATTCAGGAAGTAGGTTGTGCCGCGACCTTTGGCTGAACCGGTAATACGTTGTTGTTTTTCCCAAAAAGCCGATTCAAAAAATGAAGCGGGTTCAGTTGGTTTTTCTGTGAGATTAAAAAGAAAGAATTGATTATCTTGTTGGAATTCAAGCATTTTAGTTGAACCGAATAATAGAAAATGCTCTCATTCTACTTGAAATACGCTGATTTTCTAGCATTACAAGCTTTTCATCTTATTTTATGTCAAAGTTGTGAAGCAGATCACTTCACATAAGTAGTGAGATATCTGTATTTTGTTAATTCGTAAAATTTTCGCAGAATTTTACCGCTTGCAGTGTGATTTTATGTTATAAAATGAATAGAAGTGAAAAGCACTACTTTACATATTTATTTTGTTAGGTTATGCTTTTTCCAGAAATTATTTTGATGACTCTCTATTTAATATGAGGAAATTAGCTATGAAAAAACCTCTATTTACTGTTTTAGCACTTTTTTGTATTGGTTCTGCTACGGCGTATATTCGTTCAACAATAGAGAATCAGACTTTTCATCCTAACGGTAATATAAAATCGGAGGTGGTTGAAATAAATGGCGTCAAAACGACTAAATATTATGATGAATCAGGAACACTTATCTCGCAAGGCGAATTAAAAAATGGTGTAGAGCAAGGAATGTGGAAATATTTTGATAAAGATGGTAACGTTATCTTTACTAAGCACTATGTGAACGGGCATATTGTTGCGGAAGGATTAGGTCCCAAAAAATAGCAATCTAGATAAATAAAAGGGCGAATTAAATAAATTCGCCCTTTGTTTTCATTAAATTATTTTGGGTTAATAGACGGAAATTAAATGCGCGAGGAATTCAAATGTCCCATTCTCCACTTTTTACCTCTCCCCCTAAATCACTTTGTATTCTACGTTTGTCTGCGGTGGGTGATGTTTGCCATGCACTTGCTGTGGTGCAGCATATTCAACGTCATTGGCCGCAAACGAAATTAACGTGGATTGTGGGTAAAACAGAAATGGGCCTACTTTCTGGTATTGAAGGCGTGGAACTGGTTCCTTACGATAAAAAGAGCGGTTGGAAAGGCGTGTGGAATTTATGGATGTTTTTGAAAAACAATCAATTTGATGCGCTTTTGAATATGCAGACGGCATTTCGTGCTTCTATTATCTCTCTTGGTATTCAAGCGAAATATAAAATTGGGTTTGGCAAAAAACGTTCTCGAGAAGGGCAGTGGTTGTTTGTGAACTGTCGAGTTCAAGATCCTGAAACGCCTCATGTGCTAGATGGTTTCATGGCTTTTGCGGATTATCTTGGTGTACCACCGGCAGAAATGCTTTCTTGGCAATTGACAATTTCTGATTCAGATCGAGAATATGCCAAACAGTTTATTGATCCAACGCGCAAAAATCTGATTATTTCTCCTTGCTCCAGTAAAGCCGAGAAAGATTGGTTGGTGGAGCGTTATGCGGAAGTGGCAAATATTGCTCATCAACATAATGTGAATGTGATTTTTTGTAGCTCGCCGGCAAAACGCGAATTAGAAATGGTGAAAAAAATTACCGCGCTTTGTGACTTTCAACCGGTTGATGCTTCAGGAAAAACCAGTTTGAAACAACTTGCCGCATTAATTCATCAAGCAAATTTAGTCATCTCGCCCGATTCAGGCCCGGCCCATATTGCTACTACTCAAGGTACGCCAGTAATTGGATTGTATGCTTATCACAATCCATTGCGCACTGCGCCTTATCATAATCTGGATAATGTGGTGTCGGTATATGAAGAAAATGTGCAAAAAGAACAAGAAAAACCTTCAAGTGAATTGCCTTGGGCGACTAAATTAAAAGGCAAAAATTTAATGGCTGGAATTCAGGTAGAGCAAGTGGTGGCTCAGATGAGAGCCTTGAATTTATTTTAAAGTGCGGTCAATTTTGGAGATAAAAAAGCCCTCAAATGAGGGCTAAAAGAATCATAAAGTTCCTTGCAAATTATTCGCCTTTTTGTGCATTGTAAGCTTCTAATGCACGAAGAGAATAGGTGTAAGCTGCACCTGCATTTAATGCGATAGACATCGCTAATGCTGCTGCTACTTCTTCTTCAGTTGCACCTGCTTTCACCGCTTCATCAGCATGCACGCCAATGCAGCTTTCACAACGTGTTGTTACTGCAACTGCTAATGCAATTAATTCACGGGTTTTGGCATCTAATACGTTACCTTCTGCCGCTGCAGCACCTAATGCGCCGTAAGCTTGTAACATTTTAGGGTATTTTTTACCTAATGCACCGAATGATTTTTTAACGTGTGCTACATCATTTTTCCAATCTGCAAACATTGTTTTTCTCCTTAAATTTAGTACAAATTTCGAGAGGAATTATAAGCAGATTAGCGTATGATACTTGTCAAATTGTCTTAACTTTTAGACGGAAAATCTCACAATGGATTATTTAGATAAATTAACTCAGCTGGCGCAAGTGCGTGGGGAAATTAATATTCGCTGCTTGTTTCAAGGGGATTGGCAAGTTGAACATCAGCCAGATGCGGCGGAATATCAAGGTTTATTTCATTTAATCGAGCAAGGTGAGTGCTGGGTAACCTTGGCGGGAAAACAGTTTCATTTGAAGAAAGGCGATCTCTTTTTTCTCCCTCAAAATCGACAGCACTTTTTGGGCAGTTCTCAACAAAAAAGAGAGAATAGCCAACAGAGAGAACAATCAAATGCCCTTTTTAATGTCCATCAAATAGGTGCAGGTACGCCCGATCTGAAGATGTTTTGTGGGACATTTTATTACCAAAAACCGTCATTATTAATTGATTCGTTACCAGATTATTTGCATCTTTCGCTGCAAAATACACCTGTGCAGCCTTTGGTTTCACTTTTTTTACAAGAAGCCGAGAAACCAGAGCAAGGCACAAAATCGGTGATTGATGCACTATCAAATGTATTGTTTATTTATATTTTGCGTCATGCACAGCAAATGGGCTTGCTCAATCAAGGCTTATTAGCCGCGTTGCAGGATAAAAGGCTGAATCAAGTCCTTGAAAAAATCCTGTTTTCACCTCAATTAGATTGGAATATTGAGCAATTAGCAGAGTTGGCATCTATGTCTCGTGCAACGTTTATGCGGATCTTTCAACAGCAATTAGGGATGCCCCCAGGAAAATTTCTCACACAAGTGCGGTTAGAAATGGCGGCCGTTTTATTGAAAAATACGCAAAAGACTATTTTAGCGATTGCCCTTGAAATAGGGTATCAATCAGAGGCACATTTTAGTAAGGCGTTTAAAGCAATTTATGGGCTTTCACCGAGCCAATTTCGCAAAACCTAGCCCATCGTTTAAAACTTGCGTTATAATGACCGCACTTTAGGCGGCTCTGTCGCCTTTAATTTTTTAAGGTATTGTTATGTTTAATAAAATATTTTCATGGTTTGAAAACCGTTTAAATCCTTATCCGGAAAGCAATCCAACGACGCCTGAAAAAGGCTTGTTCCGTTTTATTTGGTCAAGCATTGATGGCATGAAGGGCTGGATCTTTTTACTCGCGGTATTGACGGTTGGTACCGGTGTGATGGAAGCCTTGCTTTTCCAATTTATGGGATTGTTGGTGGATTGGCTTGGTGCTTATACACCAACCACGCTTTGGCAAGAAAAAGGGCATTTGCTTGCCGGTATGGCGGCTTTGCTTATTTTTAGTATTGTATGGTCATTTGTGGGCGTGAATGTGCGCTTACAAACGTTACAAGGGGTATTCCCAATGCGTTTGCGTTGGAATTTCCACCGTTTGATGCTGGGACAAAGTTTAAGCTTCTATCAAGATGAATTTGCGGGTCGTGTATCGGCGAAAGTGATGCAAACTGCGCTTGCAGTGCGTGATACGGTGATGACCATTGCGGATATGCTCGTGTATGTTGCCGTATATTTTATCACCTCCGGCTTGGTGCTTGCGGCTTTAGATACCTGGTTTTTGGTGCCGTTTTTCTTATGGATTGTGGCATTTGTGACTATTTTACGTCTGCTTATTCCACGTTTAGCGAAAACAGCACAACGACAAGCTGATGCGCGATCTTTAATGACAGGACGTATTACGGATGCTTACTCAAATATTGCAACGGTGAAACTATTTTCACATGATGCGAGAGAAGCGAATTATGCAAAACGTTCCATGGAAGAATTTATGGTTACCGTGCATGCACAAATGCGTTTGGCGAGTTCATTAGATACCTTAACTTACGCAACCAATATCTTCTTAACGTTAAGCACCGCGATTTTAGGCGTGGTGTTATGGCAAAACGGCCAAGTAGGCGTGGGAGCAGTGGCGACTGCAACCGCGATGGCGTTACGTGTAAATGGTCTTTCTCGTTGGATTATGTGGGAATCAGCTCGTTTATTTGAAAATATCGGGACAGTGAATGATGGTATGGCAACGCTAACCAAACCGCATACCATTGTTGATAAGCCAAATTGTGTTGCATTAGAAGTGAAACAAGGCGAAATCAAATTTAACAATGTTTCGTTTGCCTATGATCCGAATAAACCGTTGCTTAACCATTTTAATCTCACCATCAAACCGGGTGAAAAAGTGGGCTTAATTGGTCGTTCTGGTGCAGGTAAATCAACCATTGTGAATTTACTTCTACGTTTCTACGAAGCGCAAGAAGGCTCAATTACCATTGATGGTCAAAATATTTTAGATGTAAGCCAAGAAAGCCTTCGTCGTCAGATTGGTCTTGTAACACAAGATACCTCGCTTTTACACCGTTCTGTTCGCGATAATATCATTTATGGTCGCCCAACAGCGACAGATGAAGAAATGATAAATGCGGCTAAACGTGCGGAAGCAGCCGATTTCATCCCTTATCTCAGCGATGCGCAAGGTAGAAAAGGCTATGATGCTCATGTTGGTGAACGCGGGGTAAAACTATCGGGTGGTCAACGTCAACGTATTGCCATTGCTCGTGTCATGTTAAAAGATGCACCAATTTTACTGTTGGATGAAGCGACCAGTGCGCTAGACTCCGAAGTGGAAGTGGCGATCCAAGAAAGTCTCGACAAGATGATGGAAAATAAAACTGTTATTGCGATTGCTCACCGTTTATCCACTATTGCAGCAATGGATCGTTTAATCGTGTTAGATAAAGGCCAAATTGTCGAGCAAGGGACTCACGCAGAATTGCTTGAACAAAATGGCCTTTATGCTCGCCTTTGGAAACATCAAAGTGGTGGCTTCTTGAGTGAGCATGCCGAGTAAAACACAGGAAAAAATGACCGCACTTTGCAAAGGTGTAAATCTTGAGAGAGTTTAGATAGAGATTGAACTTTTCTCATAATTAGTGCGAATTTCCTTTGACTATTTTATTGACAACAGGTAATATTCGCACCCTATGCAAAAGGTAAAACTACCCCTAACCGTTGATCCGGTTAAAGACGCTCAACAAAGAATTGATTATGATGGTTATTATACCGGTAGTCAGTTAGTGCGTTTAGCTGAATCTACGGGGAAAGTGCTCAGCGATGCACAGGTAACATTATCGTTTTATATTGATCCACAAAAATTAGTGGTGATGAAAGGGCAAGTACAGGTTGATGTCGAATTAGATTGTCAACGTTGTGGCGAACCATTCAAACAAACATTGGAATGTCATTTTATGTATAGTCCAGTGGCTAATTGGGATCAGGCTGATGACTTGCCGGAAATTTATGAGCCAATCGAATTTAATGAGTTTGGTGAAATAGATTTACTTGGTGCAGTGGAAGACGAACTTATTTTAGCTCTACCGCTTGTTCCAATGCATTCATCTGAACACTGTGAAGTGTCCGCGCACGAACAGGTTTTTGGCGAATTGCCTGAAGAATTGGCAAAAAAACCGAACCCGTTCGCTGTATTAGCTAATTTAAAGCAAAAGTAAATTAAATTTAGGAGTATAGCCAATGGCTGTTCAACAAAACAAAAAATCTCGTTCACGTCGTGATATGCGTCGTTCACACGATGCATTAACTACTGCTGCAGTATCAGTGGATAAAGCAAGCGGTGAAACTCACTTACGCCACCACGTAACTGCTGACGGTTACTACCGTGGTCGCAAAGTGATCAATAAGTAATTTTACTTATAAGGTATTCACTTGAACCGTCTAACCTTAGCGTTAGATGTGATGGGCGGGGACGTTGGTCCCCGTATTACTATCCCCGCATCTCTTTCAGCATTGGAAGCAGATCCAATGCTCTCTTTAGTGCTGTTTGGCAATAGCCAACAAATTTTCCCTTTACTGGAAAATGCACCTTCTTCTCTTTTAGAACGTATTCAAATTCATCATTGCACTAAGACTATTGATAACAATCAAGGTATTTCTCATGCATTGCGTCACAGCAAAGGCACGTCGATGCGTTTAGCTATTGAAATGGTTCAGAAAGGTGAGGCTCAAGGTTGCGTGAGTGCAGGAAATACGGGTGCATTGATGGGATTGTCAAAGGTACTCTTACAGCCTTTAGAGGGAATTCAACGCCCTGCGTTGGTATCCTTATTACCGTCGATGACGGGTGATAAAACCGTGATGTTAGATTTAGGCGCAAACGTAGAATGTTCTGCTCAAAATCTTTATGAATTTGCCGTCATGGGCTCGATCTTTGCCGAAAACCGATTGAACTTAGTTTATCCACGTATTGCCTTACTCAATATTGGTGTGGAAGAAATTAAAGGACATCAATCCATTCGTGAAGCTGCGAATTTATTAGAAAAATCGACCGCACTTAATTATACCGGCTTTATTGAAGGTAACTTTTTATTAAATGGTGTGGCTGATGTGATCGTGAGTGATGGGTTTTCGGGAAATATTGCATTAAAAACCCTTGAAGGGGCAGCTAAGAATCTGTTATCTCTTCTGAAAGGAAAAGAAAAACAGCCTATTTTTAAATCATTTGCCAAATTTATTCTGCGTTTTTTCTTTAAGGATGCTTATCATCGCTTGAAACGCATTAACCCAGATGAATATAATGGGGCATCTTTACTCGGATTAACGGCTGTTGTGGTGAAAAGCCATGGCAGTGCAAATGTGGATGCATTTGCTCGTGCAATTGCGGATGCAGCTTTACAAGCTCGTTTGCAAATTCCACAAAAAATCTTGGCGGGTTTACAACGTTATTAATTAATAAGTTTTGATATTATGAATAGTAGAATTTTATCCACCGGTAGCTATTTGCCGAGCCATATTCGTACCAATGCGGATTTGGAAAAAATGGTTGATACTTCAGATGAATGGATCGTGACACGTTCAGGCATTCGTGAACGTCGTATTGCAGCAGCAGATGAAACTGTTGCGACAATGGGATTTGAAGCAGCCAAAAAAGCACTTGAAATGGCCAATCTTGATCCTCAAGAAATTGAGTTGATCATTGTTGCAACAACCAGTGGTTCTCACGCTTATCCAAGTTCAGCTTGCCAAGTTCAAGGTTTATTAGGTATTGAAGACGCGATTTCTTTTGATTTAGCAGCGGCTTGTACTGGTTTTGTTTATGCTTTAGGCGTAGCGGATAAATTTATTCGTTCAGGTAGCGTGAAAAAAGCCCTTGTAATTGGTGCGGATCTTAACTCGCGTAAATTAGACGAAACCGATCGTAGCACTGTTGTGTTGTTTGGTGATGGTGCGGGTGCTGTGATCTTAGAAGCATCAGAGCAAGAAGGTATTATTTCAACGCATTTACATGCATCGCCAGATAACAATGCGGCATTACAGCTTCCACAAGCTGAGCGTGGCGTGGAGAAATCTGGCTATATTGAAATGCAAGGTAATGAAACCTTTAAATTAGCGGTACGTGAGCTTTCTAATGTGGTGGAAGAAACCCTTTCTGCCAATAATCTCCAAAAAACAGATATTGACTGGCTTGTGCCACATCAAGCGAATTTACGTATTATTACGGCGACAGCGAAAAAATTAGAGATGGATATGTCGCAAGTGGTGGTAACGCTTGATCGTACCGCCAATACCAGTGCGGCGACTGTACCAACGGCTTTAGATGAAGCGGTGCGTGATGGCCGAATTCAACGTGGTCAATTGCTTTTACTCGAAGCTTTTGGCGGTGGTTGGACTTGGGGTTCAGCATTGGTGCGATTCTAATTAATTTGTTAGAATCCCGACAGAATTTTAAAAGTGCGGTTAAATTTGACCGCACTTTCAACATTTAAACGATGAAGAAATAGGAAGAAAACATGAAAAAATTCGCAATGGTTTTTCCAGGACAAGGTTCTCAAGCTGTTGGCATGTTAGCTGATCTTGCTAACGAATATCCGGTAGTCACTGAGACTTTTAAGCAAGCATCTGAAGCGCTTGGCTATGATTTATGGAACTTGGTTCAACAAGGTCCAGCAGAAGAATTAAATAAAACTTGGCAAACTCAGCCGGCATTATTAGCGGCATCCGTTGCGATCTTCCGTGTATGGCAAGAAAAATACCCACAATTGCAACCAAGCGTGATGGCTGGTCACAGTTTAGGTGAATATTCAGCATTAGTTTGTGCAGGTGTCATTGATTTTAAAGACGCGATCAAATTAGTCGAATTACGCGGTAAATTAATGCAACAAGCAGTACCAGAAGGTACTGGTGCAATGTATGCGATTATTGGTTTAGACAATGAAGCGATTATCAATGCATGTAAACAAGCCGAGCAAGGTGAAGTAGTATCTGCAGTAAACTTTAACTCACCAGGCCAAGTAGTCATTGCGGGAGCGAAAGAAGCGGTAGAGCGTGCGGCTGCATTATGTAAAGAAGCGGGCGCAAAACGTACTTTACCATTAGCGGTAAGTGTTCCTTCACATTGCGCATTAATGAAACCAGCAGCAGAAAAATTAGCCATAACACTTGAAGGCATTACGCTTAATGCGCCAGCAACACCAGTATTAAACAACGTGGATGTCAAAGCAGAAACAGAAAGTGCAGAAATTCGTACCGCACTTATTCGTCAATTATATAGCCCAGTTCGTTGGACTGAAACTGTTGAGAAAATGGCGCAAGATGGCGTAGAAGTTTTAGTTGAAATCGGCCCAGGTAAAGTATTAAACGGTTTAACAAAACGTATCGTGGCAGAATTACAAGCAACATCAGTAAACGATGTGGCATCATTAGATGTTGTTGAAGCATTATTAGCATAAAAGGGGATTAAAAATGCAAAATAAAATCGCATTAGTAACAGGTGCAACACGTGGTATTGGCCGCGCAATTGCAGAAGAATTAGCATCAAAAGGTGCATTTGTAATTGGTACCGCAACCTCTGAAAAAGGTGCAGATACAATTTCTGCTTACCTTGGTGATAAAGGTAAAGGTTTAGTATTAAATGTGGCAGACAAAGAAAGCATTGATGCCGTATTAGAACAAATTAAAGAACAATTTGGTGATATTGATATTCTCGTGAATAACGCAGGTATCACACGCGATAACTTATTAATGCGTATGAAAGATGAAGAATGGTTCGATATTATGCAAACCAACTTAACCTCTGTGTTCCATCTTTCTAAAGCAATGTTACGCTCAATGATGAAAAAACGTTTCGGTCGTATCATTACTATCGGTTCTGTTGTGGGTTCAATGGGTAACCCAGGTCAATCTAACTACTGTGCCGCAAAAGCAGGTTTGATTGGTTTCTCTAAAGGTTTAGCTAAAGAAGTGGCATCACGTGGCATTACTGTAAATGTTGTGGCTCCAGGCTTCATCGCAACGGATATGACAGAAGTGCTTACTGAAGAACAAAAAGCGGGTATTCTTGGTAATGTCCCAGCTGGTCGTTTAGGTGAGCCAAAAGATATCGCAAAAGCGGTGGCGTTTTTAGCTTCTGACGATGCAGCTTATATTACGGGTACTACATTGCATGTGAATGGTGGCTTATATATGAGCTAACCCTTAAGGGGATATATATCTGGGATTTTGTCTATAAAATATAGCAAAGCAGTTTAGTTAATGATAAAATCCCAAACGCAATGTAACTTTTTCTCTGTATGTGTTTTTACATTGCCTGTTTTTTGTGGTGCGACCACCTAAGAAATAGTTGCAACTTTATCAAAAATGCATACACTAACCGCTCTTAAATGAGTTAAAACAACAATAGGAAAAACAAATGAGTATTGAAGAACGCGTGAAAAAAATCATCGTTGAACAATTAGGTGTTAAAGAAGAAGACGTAAAACCAGAAGCTTCTTTCGTTGAAGATTTAGGTGCGGATTCTTTAGATACAGTTGAATTAGTAATGGCTTTAGAAGAAGAATTCGATATCGAAATTCCTGATGAAGAAGCTGAAAAAATCACAACTGTTCAATCTGCGATTGACTACGTTCAAAACAATCAGTAATTTTTAAGTTGGGCGATCTTTTAGGTCGCCTAATTTTTTTCTTTAAATTCCTTTCTAAATTACTTATCTTCAAATAAAACAAGATACATCTAAATCTTTTAAATTTCTGACCGCACTTTCCTTTATTTAATCTTTCTCAGATTTGCTTTTATTATTTGGTTCCCCTATTTTTTGATTTAAAACAAAATTTACCCTAAAAATACTTATTATGAGTTAATTTTGGTGCTAATATTTGATCCAAATTTTTTTCTAATTAACCATAAAATGATTCGGAGTATCTTATGGATTTTCTAATGAACCTAGGTGAGGGTAGCCAGTTTGCGATTCAGCTTGCTATTGTTCTTATCTGTTTATTTTACGGGGCAAAAAAAGGTGGTATCGCACTGGGTATGCTCGGTGGGGTAGGCTTAATTGTTCTTGTTTTCGGCTTTGGTATTGAACCAGGTAAGCCTGCTATCGATGTTATGTTAACCATCCTTGCGGTGGTGGTGACATCGGCAACATTACAGGCCAGTGGCGGTTTAGATGTAATGTTACAAATCGCGGAGAAAATGCTTCGTCGTAACCCTAAATATGTCAGTATTTTGGCTCCGTTTGTAACCTGTTTCTTAACTATTTTATGTGGTACAGGTCACGTGGTTTATACCATGTTACCAATCATCTATGATATCGCGATCAAAAATGATATTCGTCCTGAACGTCCAATGGCGGCAAGTTCAATTGCCTCTCAAATGGGTATCATCGCGTCACCAGTTTCTGTGGCAGTAGTGACTTTAACCACATTCTTAGTGAATGCTAAAACCCCATTAGCAGGTTTTGATGGCTATTTAGATTTATTAAAAATTACTGTGCCTTCAACCCTTTGTGGTGTATTAGCGATCGGTATTTTCAGCTGGTTCCGTGGTAAAGATTTAGATAAAGACCCAGAATTCCAAGAAAAATTAAAAGATCCAGAATTCAAAAAATATGTTTATGGTGATAGCACATCATTGTTAGACAAAAAATTACCACAATCTAGCTGGAATGCGATGTGGATCTTCTTTGGTGCGATTTTAGTGGTAGCGCTATTAGGTTACTTTAAAGATTTACGCCCAGCCTTTGAAAAATCAGCACCAGCTCAAGTGGTTGAAATCGTTTCTGCTGATAAAGCTGTGAAAACCTTTAATGTTAAAGACGGTAAAATCGTTGCGTTAGCGAAAGACGGTACATTAGTACTTGATGTTAAAGACAGCAAAGCAAAAGCAAAAACAGCCTATAACAACGTTGCAATTTATAACGATAAAGGTGAAGTTGCTCAAACGATTACCGCTCAAGATAACAGTGTTGTAATTACGGCTGGAGATAAAACTGAAACTATCGATAACGCTGCAATTGTCTTAAAAGATACGGCGAAGAAAAAAGTGAATTTAAGCATGGTTCACGTTATTCAAATCTTCATGTTATTAGCGGGTGCATTAATCATTATCTTTACCAAAACTGATGCGGGTAAAATCAGTAAAAATGAAATTTTCCGTTCAGGTATGATTGCGTTAGTCGCTGTATTCGGGATTTCTTGGATGGCAGAAACCATGTTTACTGTTCATACACCAATGATGAAAGCGGCACTTGGTGATGTGGTAAAAGCACATCCTTGGACTTACGCCGTGATGTTGTTATTAATTTCTAAATTCGTAAACTCACAAGCGGCAGCATTGGTTGCATTCGTTCCACTTGCTTTAGGTATCGGAGTTGACCCTGCGATTATCTTAGCCTTTGCTTCAGCTTGTTACGGTTACTACATTTTACCAACTTACCCAAGTGACCTTGCGGCGATCCAATTCGACCGTTCAGGTACAACCCACATTGGTAAGTTTGTAATTAACCACAGCTTTATTTTACCGGGCTTAATCGGTGTAATCACTTCATGTATCTTTGGTTACATTTTCACAAGCTTGTTTGGTTATCTATAATTAACTGTTGATAAAAGAAAAGGCTATTCGTTTGAATAGCTTTTTTGTTACGCTTCCCAGCGTTTAAAAATGAGCGAGGTATTGACCCCTCCAAAAGCAAAGTTATTGTTCATCACATAGTTTGTTTGAATTTGTCGACCATCACCTTGAATATAGTCTAATTTGCCACAGCGTTCGTCAATATTATCTAAATTAATGGTTGGGGCAAACCAGCCATCACGCATCATTTCAATTGAGAACCAAGATTCTAATGCGCCACAAGCACCTAGGGTATGTCCTAGATAGCTTTTTTGTGAGCTAAGTGGTACTTTTCCAAACACAGCTTCCGTTGCGAGTGTTTCTGCGATGTCGCCTTGTTCAGTGGCCGTGCCATGGCCATTTACATAGCCCACTTTCTCTGGAGATAGCTGTGCATCTTTTAAGGCTAGCTCCATACAGCTCTGCATAGTATCTTTTTGTGGACGAGTTACATGAGCTCCATCGCTATTGGCACCATAGCCAACAACTTCTGCAATAATATTGGCATCACGAGAAAGGGCGTGTTCTAACTCTTCTAATACAAAAATACCTGCACCTTCACCAATAACTAATCCATCACGATCTTTATCATAAGGGCGAGGCGTTAGTTTAGGATGTACATTGTTTCTACTTGCAGCATAAAGAGAGTCAAATACATAAACTTCAGATGGACAAAATTCTTCTGCTCCGCCAGCAAGCATCATTGGTATTAAACCATGTTTAATTGATTCATAGGCATAGCCAATACCTTGGCTTCCAGAAGAACAAGCACTAGAAGTGGGAATGATGCGACCGGTTAGACCAAAGAAAATACCAATATTTGCTGCCGTGGTATGAGGCATCATTCGTACATAGGTATTGGCATTAAAACCATCTGATTTTCCTGTCATGAGGAGTTCTGCCGCATCTCTGACATCATTTGTTGAGCCAGTAGAGGAACCACATGCTACGCCCATTACTCCTTCTTTTAGATAAGGTAAAATGACTCCATTCTCATCTAATAGATTGGCGTTTGCTAAGGCGAGTTCAGCAGCTTCAACGGCAAATTGAGAGACGCGGCCTAAGCTGCGAAGTTGTTTTCGATTCCAATGAGCAGGAGGAGTGTAATCATGGATTTCAGCACCGAGATTTGCCCCTAACTCAGGATAACGTTCGGCCCATTCGGTTTTAGCTTGAACCGCGTTTTGTTTGCGTTGAAAGGCGGCTTTTACGTCTTTCCATGTTTTTCCAAAGGCCGTGACAGCTCCAATACCTGTAATGACAACTCGTTTCATTTTTTTTATCTCAATTATTTATTATTAGATTAGTACAAAATATTTTTGTACTGCAAATGTTTTAGCAAAGCCCACCATTAACAGCGATAACTTGGCGAGTAATATAAGCGGCTTTTTCATCCATCAGAAAATCTACGGCATGCGCAACTTCTTCTGGGCTTCCCATTCTTGCTGCGGGAATCATTTTTAGAATTTCATCAATCGGAAGATTTTCATCTAATATATCCGTATCGATGAGACCTGGAGCCACGCAGTTTACCGTGATTTTACGTTTAGCGAGTTCGACGGCGAGTGCTTTTGCAGCCCCAATAATACCGGCCTTAGAGGCGCTATAGTTAACTTGGCCTCTGTTGCCAATTAGTCCAGATACAGATGTGATACAAACGATTCGACCTGCTTTACGGCGTCGGATCATTGGCATCATAATAGGATGGAGAACATTATAAAACCCATCTAAATTCGTGCGTAAAACAACATCCCAATCTTCATCAGTTAGAGCAGGGAATGCATTATCTCGTGTTAATCCGGCATTGAGCACAACGCCATAATAAGCACCGTGAGATTCAACATCAGCAAGTAGTTTTTCTGCTGTTTCGTTTCGATGACTAACATCAAACTGCAATACGCGAGCTTGACGACCTAATTCTCGAATTGATTGTGCGACCTCTTCAGCCTCTTCAATACGACTGCGGCAATGAACCACAATATCAAAACCTGATTGTGCAAGGCGTAAGGCGATGGCTTTACCGATACCTCGGCTTGATCCTGTAACTAAAATGGTTTCACTCATTTTTTATTCCTGTGATATTTGTGGTCTGAAAACGTTTAATGCACCTTCCACTAAAGGTTGCTGGTTAGAAAGATCAATTAACGTACAGTCAAAAACACCAAATCCTGTTGCGTCTTCAATAGAACGTTTAATTTGAATTTGTAATAAGCTTCCTATGGAAATATCTTGACGATGTAATGTTAGTTTTCTTGAGCCAATCCAATAGCCTAATCCAATAGGTTGACCCGCTTTTACACATTTACATCCCGCCCATGCTGCTACGCCTTGAGCTAAGATTTCAGCGCCCATATAAGTAGCCAATTTGCCATCTTTTAAGAGCAGGCAATCTGGTTTTACGGTCATCTCCGCGATCAAATAATCTTCGCCAAATTCAGTAATTTTATCTAGCATGACCATTTCCCCACTATGAGGGATTAATGGTGAGATATCAGTAATAGGACAGGTTAAATCAATCATTCACTTCTCCTAAAATAAGTACTGAATTATTCCCACCAAAAGCGAAAGAGCTACTTGCACCAATGCGTCTGTCGGATTTCCAATGACTCATGTGATCAGTAATGGCAATCGGTGGCATTTTTTCATCGGTTTGTTCATCCCATAATTGTGCAGGGAGTTTACCTGTTGGGTTAAAAGTGCGGTCAATAATCCCCCATAAAATAGCGGCCTCAATAGCCCCCGCAGCACCCAGCGTGTGTCCTGTATAAGGTTTTGTTGTTGTGCAAGGGGTATCGTGACCAAAAATATGGTGAATGGCTAAGGCTTCCATCTGATCATTATGAATGGTGCCTGTGCCATGTAAATTAACCCAATTGATGGCTTCTGGTGCAAGTTTTGCCGAGTTTAATGCGTTTTGGAACGCTTTAATCGCACCTTCACCTTCAGGGTGTGGCGATGACATATGATAGGCATCGCTGCTGGCGCCATAGCCTAATAGCGCAACATTATGATCATCTAATTTTTCTTTACTCATCACGAATACAGCGGAACCTTCACCTAGATTGATACCTTGGCGATTAGCAGAAAAAGGATTAGTTTGTTCAGCAGATAAAACGGAGAGAGAGTTAAAACCAACTAAGGTTAATAGCGATAAAGTATCGACGCCGCCGCAAATTACCGCATCGCATAAATTCGCATTCAATAAGCGAGCTGCACTAATTAATGCTTTCGCACCTGATGTACAGGCAGTTGAAATGCCATAGATGAGATTGGTTAAGCCATATTGATGGGCAATAAAATCAGCCGGAGCAGAAAAATATTGTTGTTGTTGATTAAATTCAGCACCAGACCAATCCTCATGTTCTGCAGCATATTTAAATACAGGTAAATTTTCATCTACACCAGTGGTAGATGTACCGATAACTACTGCAATACGGTGACAACCAAAACGTGAGATAGCTTTCTGAATGGTTGGTTCAATTTGTTCTAAGCTGTGCCAGAGTAATTGATTGTTTCGGCTGTGATGTTTTTTGGGTAAATCAGCCGGAAAAGCCCGCAAGGATGTGTTGACTTCACCCAGAGTATTACATTTACCCTGCAAGCCATTTTCTTGGAAATGTTTGTTAGAAAAAGTCAGTGGCGAGTCACTACCTTCCAATAAAGTTTGAACATGTTGAGATAGACTATCGCCAATGCTACTCAAAATGCCTGGTTGAGAAAGAAATAATTGCACAGAGATTCCTAATTGTTAAGTTCTTCAATTTGCCAACGACTGCCATCTGCTAGCTGAATAAAATATTGATTTGATTGTTTGCGAACGTTCCATAAAAAACGACCATTCTGTTGGTAAATCGCCGTATTTTGTTGATGCGATACATCCACATTCATTAATGTTAAGTGTTTTACATCGGGTTGTTGTTCTGTAAATGCAGTTGCCAGCGCCAAGAATAAGCCTTGTGCTTGTTTATTCGGCATCACAAAACCGTCATTTTTCCAGCCTTGTTTCGTTAATAATAATCGAGCAATGGGTGAACCTAGAGGATCGGTTTGAACCCATCGCCATTGCTCAGGCTGGAACTGAACAGTCAACAAGCTTGTCTGTTTAACTTGCTGTTCTGCAAGTTGCTCTACTTTAAAGGTTCGGCTTTCTGTTTTTACTTTCGGTAATGCCTCAATATTAGGTAAAGTTGAGCAAGCTGTTAGTAATGTCAATGCCCATAATAAAAGGTATTTTTTTATCATAAAGTGCGGTCATTTTTATGCGTTTTTTAGCGCATGAGTTTTAATGTGGTTAAAAGACTTATTATAACACCAATACTGACACTTATACCAAATGTCGCCACTGCAGGTGTGGAGCTAATGGCGAGCAGTAAAAATGAGATTAATGTGGTACAGGCAGCTAATGTCAGTGTAATGTGTTTATGAGATAGCTCTTCATGTACGGTTTTCATATAAACGGCGTAGTCAATGCCAATGGCTGAAACCAGTAATAATCCAAACATCGAAAATAAACCAATAGGCAAGCCAATCCAACCCAAAATAGCAACCGTTCCTAAGATTGCTACACAAGGAATGAACAAGATTCGAATGCTTGTTTTGGTTTCAAATACTTTCCATAAAAGTAATCCTGCAATAACAAAAGAAATGATTTTCAGCCAGGCTGCTTGTTCTTTTGCTTCTTTAAAGGCTTGATTTAAATAAGCACGTTTATCTTGCCAGAAAATATCTCGATTATTTGCCAATGCTTGCATTGTTGCACTATCCGCTTGAGATATTTTTATGATACTCGCCACTTGGTTAGGGGCTAATTCACCTAAATAAAGCATCTTCCACGTTTGTCCAAGTTGCGTATTAAGCGCTTCAGATAAGGTCAATGGCTTACGTTGAGGAAGTGCGGTCAAATTTTGCTGAATTTTTTCAGTTGGCACACCAATATCATTTAAAACAGTATAATCATCAGCAGAGATGTGTTGAAGGTGTTCTGCGAATTGCTTCTGTTCTGTGAGGGGCAAAATCCACTGGCTTAATGATTTAAATGTGATGTTACGTTGAGCTAATTGCTTGCTTAACTTAGCATCTTTTTCAAGTAATAACGCCTCATTTTCAGCCGTCAATAAAAAATATTGGCTTCCTAAATCAACCCCAGTGAGTTCACCGATAGTTTTGGCTTCATTTAGCATAGATTGAGGCATAGATACCCATTGTCGGATATCGTCACGCCATGAGGATTTAATACCGCCTCCTAAAACTAAAAGAGAGATAATAAGGAGTGTACCTTTATTAAAGCGTTTGTTTGCAAAGGTATTTAATCCTTTTTGTATGAGATTAAATGTTCTTCTTTCGGGTAATAATGTGGTTGGCTGATACCGATAAAATAAATAAGGTAAGAATAACTGTGTCGCAAGTAACGCAGTAATCAAAGATACAGAGGAAAAAAGAGCGGTTTGCTGCAAAATAGGCAAATGGGTAAAGGCAAGTAGTCCATACCCGAGTAGGGTAACTAACAAGCTGATGAAAAAGGTAAAACGCAATTTTTGCATGGCAAGAAGTGGCAACCATTTTCGGTCAAATAGGGAGCCTGCAAGCCAGTGAAGCGGGAAGTCAATTAATACACCGACGAGGCTGGTCCCAATGACAAGGGTAAGAATATGAATTTGACCAAATCCCAACACTGTTGCAACGACACCTGAAAGCATTCCAATTAGAATGGGCAAAAATAGCCATAAAATACGAGGAGTACGAAAGACAATAAGTAATAATAATAACGTTAAACTCACGCCGAGTACGCTCATTAATGAGCTTTCTTTTTCGGCTTTTTGTTTTGCATCAGCGGCAAACAATGCACTACCTGTAATTTTAAATTGTGCACCAGATTGAGTGAGATATTGGCGATTCTTTGTCAGAAGTGCGGTTAAATTTTCAGATGGATTGATAAAATCATTTTGTTGCAGTTCAGCACGTAATAAGACCCAAGTCATATTATCTTGATTGACTGTGAGCATGCCATTTTCAGCATGCCATTGCACATTACCTTGTTGTGTTTGCTGGGCAAAACGTCCAAAACCAAGCCAATCTTGTTCTAGTGAGAGTAAATTATTTCGCTTAAATGGGTTAACGATGTCCTCTGCATATTGCTGAAAATAGCCTTTAGGATCGTTAATCAACTGTTCACGAACAGCTTGTGGCAAAGTGGCAAATGCGACAAGCTGAATATCTTGTTGTAGCTGAGTAAGGTTAGGCTGAATGCGATCGGTAATATGAGAGAAAAGTTTGCTACTACGCCACGTTTGCGCAATATGGTCAGCCAGCTGAAAAGCCTTTTTTTCATCAGAATGCCCGATAAGCGCAATAATTTGGCTATTTAGCTGTTTTTCTTGCTGTTGGTCAGCGAGAATTTGAACATCCGCCCATTCTTGTTGAGAGGGAAGTAATGTGTGTAAATCTGTTTGTAGCCAATTTCCTTGTTTGACAAAATAGCCAAAAAATAGGGAAACAAACAAGATAAATACAGCATATGACAAGGAAAGTGCGGTTGTTTTTTTCATCTTTTACAATTGTTTATTCCAGCGCTGAACGGGCAAACTGACTTAATGGCTGATTAAGCTGGATTTGCTTAAATTCAATTTGTGTGCGATCGCCTTGTTTTTCATTTAAGGTTAATTTTTTCACGGTTTGATCGCCTGAAATTTCAATAGTTGTGAAGATTTGCTGCATTAATAATGAATTAGGCGTTAAGGTCAGTTGCCATTGGTTAGCATTGCCGGATAATGCAAAATCAAATTGAGATTTGAGTCCATCAATATTGCCGGATAATAAACCTAAAAAAAGACCAATTTGCTCGTTTTGCCCAACATTACCGCTATTCGCCCACTGGCTTCCATTCCATTGTTGAATCCTCTTAGGCGTCACTCTTAAGTTGTTATTAAACGGTTTCTCAAGCTGCCATAATAGCCCTTTTTGAGCTAGCAAGGTGAATTGACCTTGCATCTCAATTGGTTTGTTTAATGCCTTTAAATAGCGATGTTGGATAAAGTTTCCTTGAACGCTTTGAGGTTGCTGGAGTTGTTTCACCAAATCAGCTTCAGAAAAAGCGAAGCTTACGCTGCTTAGGAGCAAGCCTAAGATGAGGATCATCAATCGCATTATTATTTTCCTTCAGATACAAAAGTAGGATGAGTTTTGACCGCACTTTGCCAACATGATGGTGTTTGTAATTGCATTTCGCGTGTTTGCATGCTAACGGCTACTTGTGTGGTACTTGCAGTAGTTAATTTTTGATTGGTTTTAGCATCAAAAATAACATAATCAATGCGCAAGCAAGTTTCATATTCGACTACTTTTAATTCAATTCGGATTTTTTGACGAAATAATGCAGGGTTAACATATTTAATATTAAGTTGAACGATTGGCCAACCAAACCCTTGTTTTCTCATAACATCATAGGTATAGCCAATTTCCTCTAGAAATTGACAACGCGCCATTTCAAGATATTTGACGTAATGCCCGTGCCACATAATATCCATGGAGTCGACATCAAAAAACTGTACTTCAAATTCAGAATTATGATGGCAAAAAACATGTTTTTTCATTTTTTATCATTCCAAAAGTTATAAAAATTAAACCAAAGCAGAGGATTTTCTGCACACTCTTTGGCAAGTAAGTCCGCATATTGTTGCATGACTTGCTTAATATTTTCTTCTCGCGCTTTGCCTCGTCCGCTAATTGGGGGTGAAAAACGGCGCAATTTCATTCGATATTGTCCTTTTTCTTTAAGGCAAAAAATTGTATTTAAAGACGCTTTTAAAATGCTTGCAAGTAGCCACGCACCTTGAGGAAATTCAGCAGAATGACCAAGGAAATTGACTGATTGTGTTTTATCGCCACGGATAGGCACACGATCAGCAGCAATCGCAATCCATTCACCTCGTTCTAAGCGTTGGGAAAGCTCTAACATTTTTTGCGCATCTAAATCTTCAACTTGAATAAGAGGTAAGGCGTCAGCACCCGCTTCAACTAATGCTTTGTTAAATGCTTCAGCATTTTTGCTATGAACTAATACATTCAAATGAAAGTCTTCATGTTGTCCACTATCAACTAATGCACGGCAAATCTCGATGTTACCAAAATGCGAGCAAACAAGAATCTGACCTCGTCCACCTTGATCTACATCGCCATATAAATTATCAGCATCATCGATAATTAAATCCTTGTAATGGATTTTCCGTTGCCAAACCGCAAAGTTGTCACAAATGATTTCACCAAAAAAGAGAAATTGACGAAATACAGGGAATGAGGGGAGATGACAATACGGGAATTGTTGTTTAAGACGATATTGGTAAACTTTAATGTTGTTTCGCGCTTTTCTGGCAGTCAGATAAAAATAACAAACCACCACAAACGTGGCGATTTTAATTAACCATAATGGGCAATATTTTACGATTAATCGTGTGAGATTTAAGAAAAAAGAATTTCCTCGTTCCGATTGTTTCGCCCAATGTTGACTATTTTCATTTGGTTGACTCATAGAGGCTTTCCAGTTAGTAAGCGTTTTAACATACCAAAAAATAAATACATGTGCATTTTACTGATTAATACATTGTCTTTCCACGCATTGAAATGTGAGACACCATTTTTATCATAGGAAACAGGAGTATCAACCCAAATTAGCGGTATTTGGTACCAGTGAGCCTTGATGAGAATTTCGATATCAAAATCCATACGGTTTCCAACATGTTCATTATCGAGGATTTCAATGGTGCGATTTAATGGATACAAGCGAAAACCACACATACCATCTTTAATATCGAGAGAAAGCGTGTGAATGGCATTCCAAAAATCTGTAATTTTGCGTCCATAAAGTCGAGATTTAGGCGCATCATCACCATATATGGGTTTACCACAAATAAGAGCGGTCGGATTTTCGAGCATTTTTTGCTGCATTGAAAGGGCGTCAGTCAGATTGTGCTGGCCATCTGCATCCACTTGCAAGGCATGAGTGAAACCTTGCTCAAACGCTAACCTAAAACCTACTTTCATCGCGCCACCTTTACCTTGATTTTGTGGGCAATAATGAATATGTAGATTGTCTTTTTCTGAAAAAGAAGCCAACGCATTTTTATGCTGTTCAGATGAGCCATCATCTACCACTAATACGGGCAAATTTAGCTGGTGTAATTGGTTAATTACATTGCCAATTTTGTCGGAATGATTGTAGTGCGGGATAATCGCAATAAGTTTAGGTTCCATCATAGCGAGTTAAAATTGTTCTTCTTTTTCATGCAAGAATACAGCATCAAAATCAGCTCGGCTAATCTTGAATTGGCTATTACGTGGCAATCTGTTAGTAAATCGCCAAAAACGTGGTAACCCTGAGTGCTCCTGCGTTTTGCTTAAGTAAAGACGGAGTTGTTTTAATAACTCAGTTCGTCCTTTTTGTAGGTAAAAGGATATTCCCTCCTCATTCAATTCTACCCAAGCGGCTGGGCGTAAATGATTAGGGTGTTGTGCAACATAGCAATCTCGAATATAAGGGTGTTTTAGTAGGTCTTGTTCAATTCGAACTAAAGAAATACGCTTATCGCCAAATTTAACGATGCGATCAATGCGTCCTAATAAGTTAAATTGATTACCAATGATTTCAACACCATCAGCCGTTTGCTCACGCTGTTCAAGCCACGGTGATTCAACCCATAATGCATTTTCTTCATTAACCCCGATTTTAGTTACGGGAGTAGGTGTCCAAAGTCCGGCTTGTTCACGAAACGCAATGACGCCCGTTTCTGTACTACCATAGCCTTCAATGGTTTTAGTCTTAAGTTTTTTGCGCATTGCCGTTGCGGTTTCTTCTGGCAACATTCCACCAGAAGACAAAATCCCTAAAATACGACATTGATGAAGTTGAGGTTCATCTAAATTTAAATGGGTCAGTAATGCTGGGCTGCTAATCCAGATAGATTGTTTCGCAATAAGGCTTTCTGCAATCATATATTCTGGATAAGGGAGCTGTTTGCGACCTATTGACCAACCCATTGTTAGCGGTAACATGACTCGATAGGATAAACCATAGTGATGCTGTGCAGAAACGCTTGAGACAATATGGATGCCATTCCCTTCTGGGAAAGGTAGTGATTGGCTAATTGCTTCAGATTCTTGCCACATTTTTTCAGCTGTTTTTAGCATGATTTTAGGTTGGCCACTACTTCCTGATGTTTTTAACCAAATTTCGGTTTGACAATGTTTATCAATGAAGAAATCTTTTTTATCAATAACTTGTGAAATACCATAGGTGTTGAATTTATTATCATCAAATAACATATCTGCATTATCATGAATCCATTCTTGATTTTCATCTAAAAGGTTTGGTGGAAGTAAAATTCGGGTTTTAGCATCAAAACAGGCAAGCATTGCACATGCATAGTTTGCCGCATCTTCAAACCAAAATGCCGCACTTTGAATGTTATCTTGTTGAAGTTGTTGGCTAATTTGTTGACAACGATAAGTAAAATCTTGCCAGTGCCATTCTGGATTTAATGCAATAAGTGAGTTAGGTTGATGTTTATTCATAGTGATTCCGTTTTACGCGTTGACGAATGAGCCATTCAATACTCATAACTAGGCCCATGATAATGTAAGAAATAACTCCAGTGTAAATTGCCCAATATTCTAATAAGTCAAATGCAATAAAGAGAGTTGAAAGCAATATATTTAAACAAAATACGCCACACCAGACTTGAGTTACTCGGCGAGTATATTGAATAGCTTGAGCATTGAGATTAGGTGTTTGTAAACGAGCTAATCTTTCAACCAATGATTGAGATTGGAATAGACTTCCGCCAAATAACACCAACATAATGCCATTCATTAAAATAGGATACCAATACATCATATCGAGTGAGCGCTGCCAACCTACAAGAAATAACAGGCCCGCCATGCTTAATGCAAAAATTCTTTGCCCTTTATTCGGATGTATTAGACTTTTAATCAACCATAAAAAACTCATCACATAAGGTAACGTATGTAAGAGTTGGTCTGCTTGAAAGAACAGCCAAATAATTGGGTAAGCAATGGCTGTTAGTGCAAGCAATATATTAACAATCAGCAAGATGATTTTCATGCTCAATGACAGCCAATCCAGTACAGCAAGTCTCATTATTGGCAAGTAATTGAAATGCCATTCTGTTTTTTACTGGGTCCCATTTTAATTGAATATCAAAGTGATCATTCGGTCGTAAGAATGTTTGATACTTCAGTTTATCGAATGAACGAATAATGACTTTTTTCCCAAAAAACGCCTTTATTTTTTCCGAAATCCATTGTAATTCAATGACGCCAGGAACTAATGGAAATTCAGCAAAGTGATCTTTTAGATACACTAAATCAAGCGGCACAATACCGGTTGATATTTGTGAATTTTCATTTTTGCTTTGTTCAAGCCAAATCGCATCTTTACAGATGTCTAAACAAGTGCGGTTAAATTCCAGCTTATTTATTTTTGACTGACTATTACGTGGTAATTGATAAGTGAATCGCCAAAAACGAGGGATAGCTGCTTTTTCTTGTGAATGCTCTAAGAAAAGTTTTAGCTTGTGAATAAGCGCTCTTCGCCCTTTCTCTCTAAAAAATTGAATGCCTTGCTCAGTTAAACCAATCCAAGCGGCAAGACGAGATTTCTCAGGGTGTTGAGCAATATAACAATCCTCAATAAATTCGTGTTTATTCAACGCCATTTCTACGCCTAATAAGGAAATGCGTTTATCCCCTATTTTGACAATGCGATCCGCTCGTCCTAATAAACGGAAACCATTTTCTTCAAACTCAACCACATCTGCAGTTTGTTCACGTTTAGCAATCCAAACACCTTCGATCCATAACTCGCCTTGCTCATTGCTGCCAAGTTGGCTATTAGGTAATTGTCGCCAAAGGGAAATATCATCCCGGATAGCAATTGGACCCGTCTCAGTGCTGCCATAAATTTCGATAACAGGATGGTGAATTTTAGCTCTAATTTGCTCAGATAACTCTTCAGCTAATGCACCACCTGAAGAAATAATACCAACAATATTTTCAGCAATTTTTATTTGTTGCCAATCTATGCCTGAAAGCATCGCTGGGCTGCTCACAATAACTGCCGATTGTGATTTATTGGCTTCTTGCATGATACACTCAGGGTAGAAAAGTTGTTTTCGACCAATTTGCCAGCCGTTAACCAGTGACATCATGATATGCACGGTTAAGCCGTAAATATGCTGAATACTCACTGTGCTAATTGCCGTAATGTTATTTCCGGCAGTAAACGGTAAACCTTTGGCTAAAACTTCTCCGCCTAACCACATTTGTTCTGCTGTTTTAATGATGGTTTTGGCCTCGCCGGTGCTACCTGATGTTTTCAACCAGATTTCAGTTTGGTTACTAAAGTCAAAGAGCGGTCGATTTTTAGCAATTTTTTCCCAATCTTGTGTAATACCAAATTGAGAGATTTGCTCGCATTTTTCGAGTTCAATATCACGATCAGTGAGCCAAAGTTCAGAATGCTCATTTGCCCACTGAATACTTTCTTCAGTGAAATTGGGTGGAAAAAGAACACGAACATTGGCATGCCAAGCACCTAGCAGTAAGCATGCCAATGTTGCACCATCTTCTAGCCATACCGTGACAGAACGAAGTTGACGCTGTTGCAATTCAGCTGAAATTTGAAATGCTCGGCACTCAAAATCAGCATAGTGCCAATTTGGGTGCTGAGCAATAAGAGAAGTCGGTAAGTAAGGAGTCATTATTGTGCGTTTTGACTAAGTTTAAGAACCGCCTGAACCACGTCATCTACAGTACGCACATTACGGAAATCTTCCGCTTGAAGTTTATGCCCTGTTTTACGTTTAATATGATCAATTAAGTCAATAGCATCAATACTATCGATCTCTAAATCTTCATAAAGATTTGTTTCTGGCTTAATTCTTTCTGGCTCAATCTCAAATAATGATTCCAGAGCTTCCGTTAATAAGTCTCTGATTTCCTGTTCAGTCATGAATTATGCCTCACCTTTTTGTGTGCGAATAAAGTGAGCAAGCGTGGCTACACTTTCAAAGTAATCTCTTAATTGAGTTTGTTCGCCATCTAATTGTAAACCAAATGTTTTTTGAACAGCTAAGCCTAATTCTAAGGCATCAACTGAATCTAAACCTAACCCTTCAGATGAAAAAAGAGGCATGTCAGTTTCAATATCTTCGATACTGATGTCTTCTAATGCTAGGCTGTCAATGATAAGTTGTTTTAATTGTTGTTCAAGTTGCATTATTGCGATCCTTTTTGTGAGGTTTGAGAATTAAAATAATCTTCTAAATATTTCGTTAAACGGCGAGATGCCATCGGGATAGATTGATTTTCTATCCACTCTTGCGGATCGATATCATCGCCAACAGATAATTCATAATGAATTTGTTTGTCAGGTATTTTATACCATGGATGACCTTTTTTTAGGCTTAATGGATTCATCTTGATGGTGATGGGTGTAATGACTTTTGCACTACGTAAGCCAATTGAAACAGCACCACGATTTAATTTGACGATGCCATCCCAGCCGGTTCTTGTTCCTTCTGGAAACAATAAGAGGCTCTCTTTTTGCAATGCTCGCTCACAATGGTCCAAGAGCTCTAGAGACTCTGTATTGGGAATAAAGCCACAAGCGAGAATTTGATTTCTCATTGTAGGATTGTGTAAAAGATCTTTTTTCACAATACAGTTAAGCGAAGGTGCTTTACTGAGAATCAGTACAACATCAAGCAAAGATGGGTGATTAACCATGACTAATTGTCCTGGCCGCCCTAATTTCTCAAATCCTTGATAAGAGACTTTTAAAGCTCCTGCACAGGACAGGTAGCGAATAAAATAGTACCAAATCCCGCCGACAAAACGACGAATTTTTAGCTGTGTAGATAAATTAGTTTGCTTTCCTTTTTTGGCAAAAGGAAGTAAAACAAGTTGTAATAATGTACCCGCCACAGCCCAAAATAAAAAGGCAATGGCGGTAGCCAGCCAACGTTTAAGAAAATCTAATTTTTCTGCCATAGCCAAGTTCCATTTGAACTACTTGGTGTGTGCCAAGTGTGACTCTCAAGATATTGGTGAGAAACCCAAGTTAGTGCATTATCGGTAACATCATTATTAAAAGGGGAACCAGTCAGCGTTAATTGATATTGCTCTCCTTTAGTAACGACTAAAGCCAAAGCATAACCTAAAGGTGTACGAATGACAGGTTGAGCATTATATTTTGCTTCAAGCGGCGACTCAGCGATAACAACAAGCACTTTTTCATGCCCTTCATTAAGCAATAATGTCGCTTCTAATAGTGCGGTTTCAAGGTTGTCCACTCGAGCCATAATCGAAGTGGTTTCTGATTTAACTTGACGTAATTCAGACCATTGTCCAATTAATGCATTATGAACTGAGAGACTAAAAGAGGTGGGAGAAACATCCCCCTCTTTTAATAAGGAATGCCACAACGCAAAATTACGATTCATTTCACTGTTTGATGAGGCATAAACCACAGGCATATCTGCATTTTCTCCTACTAAATCCCACGCGGCCTCAAAAAACAGACGGGCTGAGTCACTTAAACGACGGCGTTTTAGTGGGGGTAAAAAGGCTAATTTAGGTGCAAAGTCTTCAAATGTTTCACTTTGGTTTCGTAAATAAGCATAGCCTTGTTTCCAATCATCTGCGGTTAGCGATTTATTGCAAACAATATTCCACCCTTGAAGTGAGAAAGAGAAATTACAGATTTCAGTCATGTTATATTGTTAAAAATTAATTGTTTTTGAATAATTCATTAATCATTAAATCTGTTTGTCCTTGTAAACCAACTTGTTTTACACGATCAGCTTCATCACCGCGATGTTTATAAGAAACAGAGCCAAGAGAAAGTTTATTTGAATCTCTTAAATCCAATCTTGCTCTTGCAATAATTTTAGAGTTACCTTTTACGCTGAAGTGTAAAATATGGCTACAGCCTTCATCTTTTTTAACAAGTCTTGCAGCGATATGTTTTTGTTTTAAACTTTTTGTTAAAGCCTCTACAATTTCATCTGGCGCTTTACGAATAGATCCTTTCAAGCATACTTCTTTGATATTTTTAGCTTCTACTGGTTTTACATCATTAACACCTGATGAACAAGCTGAAAGAACAAATGAGCCAAATAAAAGTGAGGAAAGTAATAGTTTTTTCATGGGTTGGTACCTTAAGTTATAAATAAAAATTTTTAAGATTCTACACTACTTCTATTCACAATAAAATAGTCGTAGATAGGTTAAAATTTGATATATTACTCATCTCTATGTTATAAAGGGAAATATTTATTTCATTCAAATCAAAAGGAGTCAAAATGAAATTAGTATCTAAATTAAGTATTGTTGCTACTGCTATGCTTATGGCTGCTTGTGCACCAAGAGATACAACGCATTATTATTCTATTCAGGATGCGTTAAATTCTTCAGAAGCAAAAGAAATTATTGACCCATCGGTTAAACTTTATTTTGGCAAACCAGCACCAGGCAGAGTAGTTAAAGCAGGTTTGGTAAGTAATAAGAAAACGAATGCGGCAAATAAATCAGATGAAAAATCTTGTCAGTGGGCATTCCTTTCTACGGTAAAACAATTCCAAGATAGAGCAAAATCACAAGGTGCGAGTAAAGTGGGTAATATCGTCAGTTATTACAAAAAACATACGTTCCAAAGCTCAACTCAATATGAATGTCATGCAGGTAACTTAATGAGTGGTGTGGCATTAAAAGGCGATATTGTTAAGTAATTGTTTATTAAATAACACCTTAATTGATATCAATTAAGGTGTTATTTTTTTGATTTGCGAGAGAAAGTCTAAGTTGTTAGACATTGAGTTCTCAAGAGATAAGAGATCAAACCCTATTTCTGCATCTTCCTTATTTTTAGAAATAAGCCAAAATACAGCCCCTTCAGTTTGCTCAGAATGTTTACTTTTTTCCAGAGTCCAACCGATTAATGCAGATGATATTTCATCATTTTCAAGATCCAATAAGGCGAGTTTTAGCGGTTGCCAAATGGTTTGATGGTTAATTGCTAAAAATACGGAGTTGGCTGAGGTTTGTAAGGTTTGAGTCAGTTGAAACGTCGCTGCGTTATTGATATTCGCCATAAAATCTAAAGGGCTAGGCAAATTTTGCTCCATCAGTTGATGAAACATTTTATCGAACTTGCTTGGTGAATTAAAAAGCGATCCTAAATAAATTCCTGTATTTTCATCAATATAGGGGTTTAATGGTATCGCACCAAGTAAAGCGAGCTGAGTGAACCGACTTAAACGACGAGCATCGAGACCTTGTTCTTTGAGTTGTTGACGCAAAGTTTTATCGTCCACGCCATTGGCGATGAACTGATTAGTTTGTTTTATATAAAATGTCATTCACCCACCTTTAAAATCCAAGCAATATTGCTACCGCCAAAACCTAAAAAATAATTTAAAAAGTGACCGCACTTCACATCAGTTTTTTGTAAGTGTTCGATTAAAAAAGTGGTTTCTAATGCACCACTGGCACCAAGCGTATGCCCCATATAGGGTTTAACTAAAATGGTTTCAGTATTCGGGAAGAGTTCCTGTAAAACAGATTTTTCCATTTCATCGCTATTACCTCCTACACCATGCACTTTAATGCCTTGAATGTTTTCTATTTTTAGGTTTGTTTTAGCTAAACAGTTGGTGAGTAATTGACGTAATGCCGTTTCGCTACTGTTTGTCAGATTTTCATTATCTGTGATCGTCGTTATCCCAAATATTTCGCATGGGAATGACTCGTTTTTTTCTGTTGATAATGCGACACTCCCAACACCTTCTCCTAATACAATGCCTGTAGAGTTGATGAAAGGCTGATATTCATTGGCTTGTGATAATAGGTTCATGGATTGGAAATGTTCAAAGGTAAGACGATTAAACATCTCAAAACCAACTACTAGGGCCTTTTTATACATGCCAACTTTCAGCATTTTGTACGCATAACCAATGGCTTGTGCCGAAGAGGTACAAGACGTGGCAAAACTAAATACTTCCGTTTGATAACGGCTTTGTAAATCCTCTGCGATGACTGTAAGGCTATGTTCTTTCGGTAATGCTTGGTTATGAGCTACACGCATTTCACAATCGCTAATCATATAAGCGGTAGAACCAAGCAAAATGGGAATGCTTTTTAGTTCAGATTTATCCCAGCCAGCTCGTTGCAAAGTGCGGTCGATTTCAAGATCAATATAGTGATAGAGCTGTTCTAGTGACAACAGCGGTTCCTTAAATGCGTTGAAATAAGGAAAACTAAGCGGTTGGCCTAGCATATTAGAAGTTTGTAGACCAAGCTTTTCAGCAAATCGAGCAGAAACAGCATTGAGATAAACGTTCATTAGATTTTACTATGCTGTTCGCGGATAAACGCTGCAAGATCACGTACGTTCATCATATGTTTACGCACCATGCGATCACCCTGTAAACGTACACCAAAATGAGCCTGTAGCGCTACAACAACTTGTAAGGCATCTAATGAATCTAATTGAACACGGCTTTGTTCACCAAATAGCGATTCATCATCACTAATTTCGGCAGGATCAAATTCATCTTTTTCTGTTTCTTGCACGATGAGTTTTTTGAGTTCCAGCTCAAGTGCCGGTGCTTCCAGTGTAAAAGTATAAGCCATTAGAATCTCGCTTGTTTAGTTAATTGTCGTTGATAAATTAAAGTCGCTAAAAGTAATGTAATTGCCCCAAATCCACTTAATAAATAAAGCGGTTGTTGTATTTGGTTAAGGTGATAGTGATTTAATAATAAATTTTGGAAACCACTTAATGCCCAGCCCATAGGCGAAAATTGTGAAATAGTTTGCATGATTTCTGGCATCACATAAACAGGCACCATAATACCGCCAATGGCTGCCATGATAATGATGCCACCTCCGCCTAACACGACAGCATGTTCAGTGGTTCTCGCTACCACACTAATTAACAAACCATATCCTAGTGCCGCAAGGCTTACTGCACTGGATAATACGATGTAGGGTAACCAACTCCCAGTGAGTGTAAATGCGGGCATATCAAGTGCAGGGAGGACAAAATAACCAAGCGCTACCATGCCGATGAATTGTAACTGGTTAATCAAAAAATAAGGAATTAATTTGGCAATAATCAAGCTTAATGCAGAGGCCCGCGCCATGCGTAAACGGGTTAGCGTATTGGTTTGACGCTCCATTGCCATCACGTTAGATAGAGGAATCATAATAAAGAACATGCCAAAAATCAGCCAAGCTGGTACACTATGTTGCACAGAGCTTGGTTTGCTCACTTCCTTTCCATGACGATTGACATAAATTTCTTGCCACAAATCTTTAGCAAGATAATCATTAATTTGAGCAAATTTGCTATCGAGCTCTTTATTGACTTTATTCTGAATTTCTTTAATTGGTTTGCGTTTATTATTTTCCAATGTGATGTGATTGTCTGCCAAATAATCGTTTAAACGCAGTTGAGAATAATGTTTTTGCAACACACCTTTCACACCCAGTAGCCAACTGCGATCTACACTAGGATTCAACCAAAGTTGTAAAGCCTGTTCTTCCGAAAGTGCGGTCTGTTTTTGATTAGGATTTAAAACCAATAGGTCAAATTTCCCCGCTTGTAAATCAACTTGATATTGAGCTAATTCTGACAACGGAGCTTGTTTAACCGCAAGATTTTCTTTCTTGAGTTGAGTGAGAAAATCATCGTTTAGCTGATTTTTTTCACTTAATAGTACAATCTCTGACCGATTGCTTAATGCATTATCATTACTCAATGCCGCCGACATAATCAACATAAAGAGAATTGGCATAATGAATAACACAGCAACACCATGCAGATCACGGCTTAATAGGCGCATTTCTTTAAAAATAGATGCAATTAACATGTTTTTCCCGCCTGATTTAAAAAATCTAAATAAAAACGTTCCAAACTTTGTCCTTCTTCTAAAATGCCTTGCACGGTGCCTTGATAAATGAGATTGCCTTCATTTAACAGCACTAACTTATCACATAATTGCTCTATTTCTTGTAAATAATGAGAGGTATAAATTACCGTCACACCTTGCTCTTTCAGCGCTGCTACGCTATCTAAAATAAATTGGCGGGATTGTGGGTCAATACCCACTGTGATCTCATCTAGAAAAATCACTTTTGGGCGATTAATTAATCCAATAGCAAAATTTAAACGGCGCTTTAACCCGCCGGATAAATGTTTCGCGAGCTTATTTTTATGAGAGGTTAAATCTACTTTAGCGAGTAGTTCTAATAAATAACCTTTATCTCGAACATCATACAATGACGCAAAAAATTTCAGATTTTCCCAAACCGTGAGCAAGGGATAAAATGCAAAATCCTGTGGCACCAAGGAAATCTGATGGCGCTGTTTTTTGCTTAGTTTTGCAAAAGGGACACCGTCAAAATAAATTTCTCCTTGTTGCACAGATTGTAGCCCCGCAAGCAGAGACATTAAGGTGGTTTTACCTGCACCATTCGGACCTAAAAGTCCAACAGTGGAAGCGGATTCAATATCAAAATTGACCGCACTTAATGCATTTTTTTCTGAATTTGAATAATTATGCGAAATGTTATTTATTTCTATCATGAAATTATTTAATCTATTGTTTTTATATTAGAAATGTATTTTATAATATTATTAATTTCTTTTATTTTTTCTATTATTTCTGTCTCATCTATTTCGTTGATCCCAGATTGATGTATTAAATTGTTTCTAAATCCGCATATGTCTTTTAATTTCTCTATTATATTTATTGGTAATATGTGTTCGTTTTTATATAAATATAGAATATTAACCATTAATGGCTTATTTAGGTTTTGGGGTGGATTTTCCGAATTTAGTGCGATTATATCTTGAACATGCATTTTTAATATGTTATACAATTCGATGAATTTATATGCATTATTCCCAATGAAAGATGTAATGTTTTCAGATATTTCATCCCTATCTTTATCTTCTACATTAATTTCATTTATTGATTGAAGGGCGGACTCCAATATTTTACATATTTCATTAGATAATTTTTCTAGCATTTTATAGTTGTCTTTAGTAAATTTTTTACTATGTGCAATCATGCATCTAAGTTTATATAATTTTTCCCATTTCGTTTTTAGTAAATTTGAGTCACAATTTAGTCGTTTGGAAAAAAAACGCTCCCAATTGCTATAGGGTAACTTAGATTTTAGGTTATCAAGTAATTTTTCATCATTTGGTGATGCATCTTTAATTAATTTAATTAACTCGGATGTATCTGTTTTTGAGATATTTTTAAACAGGAAATCAGATAGTTTTATGAAGTCAACTTCATACAGAAAGTTAATTTCTCCTTTTTGGTCTCTTATTGAATGAAGAACTTCTTTTGGGGTTGATTCATCTTTCCATTCATATCCAACACTAATGGTCATAAACTTATAAATTAGTTTTCTCATTAGCATTTCAGTCCGATATACTATACTGTAACCTTTTTGACAATAATATTCACTTATAGCGTCTCCGAGCTCTACTACATCTTTATTGCTTATTTTAAAGCATATGTTTCTAATTTCTTTTAACAAGCGATCAAACTCATTTTCATCCTCAATTTTTGTTAGCTCTATATTCAAATTATAGTAATCTGAGTTATTAGGTAATTTCCCATTTTTTAGTGTGTATTTGAAAGTTTTATCTTGAAACTTTATTTTATTTCCTTCTATTTTTATATCATTGTGTATTGATAATAAATTTTTAAACTGTTTAGGTGAGCTACATAAATTTTTTTCAGATTCAAATGCAATTAAATATTCCGTGTTCATAAAATGTTCCTTATGATAAAATTCTAAAAAGTTTATATTCTAAACTTGCGATATCCCGCAAATATTCTGCTACGGTATGATAGCCTTCGATTGTAGGCTTCTTACATTGTTTCACGCATAATCCTGCAAATTGACGCCACATATCGCCAATTTCCGTCATTTGTTCAGAAGCCTGTTTGTATTTTGGCTCTTGGCAGATATCAGCGGCTTGTTCAAGGAAATAGGCGTATAAATATCGGAAACCTGCACCGCCAGTGCCGATTTCTTCTTGCATACGCACGATGTGACCCAGATATAAGCGTTTGTATTTGTCAGAAGGATGATTTGCTAGCTTTTCAATTTGTTTTGCAACAGTACGAATGCCTTTTACCCCGACGAAAAAGAGCGGTGCCAACATCTGCTTGGCATTTTTTCGAATAGCTTTGTGGATAATGCTTGGTAAATCAATCTTCGTTAAGTCAGGTTGGCTTTCAAAGTAATACATCAACCCTTTGGGCGCTAATACGCCCTTCGTAAAACGAGCCCGTTGCAAATCTTCTGCGGCACAACGCTGTACTGTTTCAAAAACGGGATCGCTAATTAAGTAGTCATTGTGTTCTTTGCCGTACACAATTAAATTGTGCGCATTAAAATGGAAACGCATTTCTGATGGGAAATAAGGCAACCAGAAAACAGAGGTTTGTAAACCCACCAATTTTTCTTCGGCAAGTGCTTGATCTAACGCTTGCTGTCCGGCTTGTGGTGAACGAAACTTTTGTATGTTTAACCGCACTTTTAAACGCTTTGCCACATTTTTAATGATTGATTTTGGCGGCATACGGTAGGATATGAGAGGCATTCCATTGATTTTGACTAATGGAATATAAACAAAGGTCAACGCTGAGGCTAATCCGAAAACCATCGCCTCGTTAAAATCGACACCTTGTGCTTTCAACATAGTGGACATGACACCACTTTCGCAGTGAGCCGTGTGCTGGTGGTGGAAATTGTTCATAAGAATTAATATATAACAGTGATTTTTTTAGATCGTTTTTAATGTTGAAGTTAATACGCCAAATGCTTCTGCATATTTAGCCAATATATTATCCGACAGTTTATCAAAGATACTCGGTTTAAAATGTCGCTTAATTTGCCACTGCCACAGCCCTGTTGTTTGAGCAAGTGTAGGTAGGTCAAAACGATAACGATACATGTAATAAAAGAGCGGTGATTTTTCACCGCGTTTTACCGCATCTAAGGCTTCATTCGTCAGTTGGTTAAATTCTTCAACGGCTTGTTCGGTGACAAATGCTTCCGTATCCCAACCTGTCGTAGTGCCAGTTTTATAATGCCCATTTTGAGTGGCATAAATGACTTTCTTTTGCCCACGAAAAATTTTACTGTCATCTTGTGGGATTTCGTTAATGTCCATTCACGACCTCAAGTAGCATAAAGCAAGAGGAGAAACGACCACTCTCTGGAATGTAGCACAATACTTTTTGCCCATTTTTAAGCGAGAATTTCTCTAGAAATTCTTGCAAAATGATATAAATTGATGCTGAACCTGTATTCCCTTTGCTTTCAAGATTAGTGAACCATTTTTCTTGTGGGATCTCAAAATTAATATTTTTCAGACCATCTAATAATTTATCTCGGAAAAAGCCTGAAGAATAATGAGGTAAGAAATAATCAATCTCGTCCGCTCTTAAATCATATTTATCAATTAAGCGTAATAACGCATTTTCAACCGTGCAGCGCACAATATTTTCATTGAGTAATTTTACATCTTGCTTAACAGCCATCAGGCTGCGCGCTTCACGCTCTTCTTTAGTGACGTTTTTCCAACTCACAAATTGTTCGTCACGAATCTCTGCACCTGCATACATACACACTGGCATTTCGTTGGCGTAAGAAATGAGATCAATCCAGTGGATCTTTAAGCTGAGTTCGTGTTGATTGGGTTGATTACTTAATTGTACGGCACCAGCACCGTCAGAAAGCATCCAACGTAGGAAATCTTTTTCAAAACCAATTTCCGGCTTGGCTTCATCTAATTGTCGTTGCTCAATTTCTGCTTGAAAATGTTCACCACGCATAACAGCAGATGCTGTTTCCGAGGCTACGGCAATTGAACCTTGATGTTCTCCAGTTCTAACTGCATTGTAAGCGTGTTTCATTGCCGCCATACCAGCTACACAAACGCCCGCGGTTGTCAGCACTTCATAAGGAGGTGCATTGGGAATTAAACCATGCACCATGACACCTTGACCCGGCATAATTTGATCGGGGTAAGAGGTACCGCATGCCAAGCAACTTACATCATTGACATTCATCCCTTGGCGAGTTAAATCATTAATAGCCTCCACTGCTAGTTCAGTACTGGTATGTGTCGTTTCTCGGGTTTCCGGATTAATTGCATAATGACGCGTTTTTATCGCATTAGAACGTAAGATCATTTTACGTACGCGGGATGGTGTATTACCAATCATGCCGAGTACTTGTTCCATTTGATCATTTGTTACAGGTTCATTTGGTAAAAATGCAGCAACTCGATTAATATAAACATCATGTAGTGAAGTCAAAATTATTCCCCTGAAGGTTCAGCAAAGTAGCGCTTCTGGTGCGCCAATTTTTCTTTTAATAATGGTTTTAATAGACGTTTTACCACGGCTGAAAGTGGTACAACAGTGAGAATTAGTATAATCAAAAATACAATATAAAAATAGAGTACGGCTTGACGAAAAACAGGCGAAATTTGACCGCACTTTAACAGCAATTTTCCCCAGATATAAAAGCTGCGATGACCAACTTTTTCGCTCATCATTAATTTTTCATCAATTTTGACGGCGCCCATGTTTTGGAAAAGCGATTTATCTAAAGGTCGATTTTCGTTCAGAACTTCAACTAAACGACGCCCAAAACGTTGCATATCTTGCATATCTGCATCACTAATTCCTGCGCTAGGCAGCCATGAAAAATAACGTTTTTTTCCACTTAACATCCATGCTGGAGTGGTAATAAAGCTTGCCCAAGCATTGGATTGATCAGTTTTAACCACATTGCCAATTAAATTAGCACCAAGTGCGGTCAGCATTTTTTTCATTTTTTCTTGCGCCATCAACCACATATTACGGCAGCCAATCAGTGTAATGACAGGCGTATTTTTCAAGATTTTAGCTTGTTCAGATTGTAAAAATGCGGTGATAGGTTGTGAAGGTGATAGAAACCACACGCTGTAAGCGATGATGACTAAATCATATTTTTCGCGTTGTAATATTGGCGTTTCAATCGGTGCCGGTTTGAGATGAACCGATTCTGGAAATTGATTAAAAAAGGGAATAAATTTCCAAGGGAAAGTATAGGGTTTAATCGGTTTAATTTTGCATTCGTCAATGACAATATTTTCTTGCTGCTTCAATGGTTGAAGAAAATGTTGAGTCAGCTCATTCAACTGCCCCGTTTGTGAATAAGAAATAACTAAAATGTGCTTTTGAGATTGAGACATAATTAAACGTAAAATGTAATTTAGCGCGCCATTATATATTATTTAATGCCTAATTTATAGCCTGTTTAAGGTGCTATCTAGAGCAATTTTAGTTTAAAATAAAGGTAAGCATTATGCTTAAAAGGTTAGTTTAGTTGCGACTTTAGAGGAGAGTATTACTCTAAACATAAAAATCCCTAAAAAAACCGACCGCACTTTCGCGCTTCTTAAAATAAATTCCTGCTAAAGGTTGAAACATAGGGGGATTTATTGCGATAATCTTCATTATTTTTTGGGTGATCTTTCGGGCTGCCATTTTTTCAGGTGGCCAGTTTTTATTAGGAAAGATTAATTTGAACATTATTTAAGTTAGAAGAATAACAATGGCTGAAAAACGTAATATTTTTTTAGTAGGTCCAATGGGCGCGGGTAAAAGCACCATTGGCCGTCAGCTTGCGCAACAATTGAATATGGATTTTGTCGATTCAGATGCCGTAATTGAGGAACGTGCGGGAGCAGACATTGGCTGGATTTTTGATTTAGAAGGCGAAGAAGGCTTTCGTAAGCGTGAAGAACGTATTATCAATGAATTAACTCAATTACAGGGCGTCGTGCTTTCCACTGGTGGTGGGGCAGTGATGTCAAAAGAGAGTCGTAATTATCTTTCTGCTCGTGGCATTGTCATTTATTTAGAAACCACGGTAGATAAGCAATATCAACGTACACAACGTGATAAAAAGCGCCCATTATTACAAGGGGCTGATGACCCACGCCAAGTGCTTGAAGATTTAGCTAAAGTGCGTAATCCGTTATACGAAGAAATTGCAGATATTACTTTGCCAACAGATGAGCAAAATGCCAAAGTAATGGTTAATCAAATTGTTGATTTAATTGATAATCTAAACGGCTTAAACGGTTCACTCTAAGGATTAAAAATGTTGTGCGTAAATGTTGAATTAAAAGAACGTCGTTATCCCATTTATATTGGCGAAGGGTTGCTTAAAGATGAAACCTGTTATCCGCTGAAGAAAGGGGATAAAGTGATGATCGTGACCAATCCAACCGTCGCACAATATTATCTTGAAATCGTTACACAAACCTTAGAAAAAATCGGCTGTCAGGTTGAATCGGTATTATTGCCTGATGGCGAAAAATACAAAACGCTCGATTCTTTAAACCTTATTTTTACCGCACTTTTAAAACATAATCATGGGCGAGATACCACTATTATTGCATTAGGTGGTGGTGTGATTGGTGATGTGGCAGGTTTTGCTGCAGCAAGCTATCAGCGTGGTGTGCATTTTATTCAAATTCCTACCACATTATTAGCCCAAGTGGATTCTTCTGTTGGTGGCAAAACTGCCGTTAATCATGAGTTAGGCAAAAATATGATTGGGGCGTTTTATCAACCTTCTACGGTGATCATTGACACCCTTACACTCAATACCTTGCCAAAACGTGAAGTGAATGCGGGACTTGCGGAAGTCATTAAATATGGGGCGATTTTAGATTATGCCTTTTTCGAATGGCTTGAAGCACATATTGATGAATTAGTCGCGTTAAATCAACATTCACTGCAGCATTGCATTGCGCGTTGTTGCCAAATCAAAGCCGATGTTGTTGCGCGTGATGAAACCGAAAAAGGTGATCGTGCATTATTAAATCTCGGCCATACTTTTGGTCATGCGATCGAAACACATTTAGGCTACGGAAACTGGTTACATGGTGAAGCTGTTGCAGTTGGAACCATGATGGCCGCCGTATTATCCGAACGATTAGGCGATCTTTCTTTTGAAGATGTCGCACGTTTAGAAAAGCTTTTAGCACGTGCTAATTTGCCGACCGTTTCGCCTGATACCATGCAACCAGACGATTATTTACCGCATATGATGCGAGATAAAAAAGTGCTGGCAGGCAAGTTGCGTCTTGTGTTGCTAAAAGCCCTTGGTCAAGCCTACGTGGCGACTGATACTGACAAATCTCTTGTGCTAAACGCCATTGAGCGTTGCACACAACATGACTAACTGTCATTGCTCTCATGTTGCGTCCGAAAAATAACAAAACGAAACCTCGAATTAAACATCGCCCATTTTTAAAATGGGCGGGCGGTAAATTTCGTTTAACGGACGATCTCAACCGAGTCTTTCCAAAAAGAAAACAATGTTTAATCGAGCCTTTTGTTGGTGCGGGTGCTGTTTTTCTTAATTCTCATTTTGAACGTTATATTTTGGCGGATATTAATCCCGATTTGATTAACTTGTTTAATATCGTCAAAGACAATGTGGATGCCTATATTGAGGCTTGTAAGCCAATTTTCTTTGCAGAGAATGCCAATACAGCCGACTATTATTACGCACAGCGTGAAGCCTTTAATCAATCCACAGATCCTTTCGTGCGTTCGGTGTTGTTCCTTTATTTGAACCGCTTTGGGTTTAATGGATTGTGCCGTTATAACAGTAAAAATGAGTTTAATGTGCCCTTTGGCGCTTATAAAACCCATTATTTCCCTGAAGATGAATTGCGCTATTTTGCTCATAAGGCACAAAGTGCGGTCTTTTTATGTGCGGATTTTCAACAGACATTTGAATTAGCGGATAAACACAGCGTGATCTACTGTGATCCGCCTTATGCACCGCTTCCGCAAGATACTAATTTTACTGGATATGCAGGGAATGCTTTTGGTCTTGAGCATCAAAAGAATTTAGCGGAATGTGCAAAGAAAGCACAAAAAGAAAAGCAAATTTCCGTTGTGATTTCTAACCACGATACAAAATTCACACGTGAGATTTACAAAGGGGCAAAATTTAAACGGGTGAAAGTACAGCGCTCGATTAGCCAATCTTCAGAAAAACGAGTTAAAGTAAAAGAATTAATCGCCATCTTTAAAGGTTAGCTTAGCACGTTAGTTCGGGATTGATTTTAATCTCAAAGCCTTTTATTTCGGGATAGGTTGGTTGAATTGCGGCGAGTAATTCGCGTTGGCGAAATAAAATCCCTTGGCGAACGACTGCACTTTTGACTTCGATAAAAAGTTTCCCATCTGTGATGGAGCCTAAACGAAAAAGTCCTTTAAATTCTTGAGGAAAAAGGCGACTGATATTTTGATTCAGTTCATTCAACATTAACCCTTTCTGCATGATTTTGGCAAATTGTGATCCTTCTAGCACATCAATAATATTCATGGCTTTTTGATAACGCTCATGCTTGTTTTCCACAAAAATACCCCAATAATGACTTTACGTTGAATTTCCGATACAATACACACAAATTTTGTCAGAGACAATAAGATGATGAAATCAAACAAAGGTAAAACAAATTTCTGGTCGCAGTTGCTGTTAAGCATGATTGCGATTCTTGCTTTACCTGTTGCTCAGGGATTGGAGGTGCCGCCTTCATCAAATATGAGCGGCGAGAATTATCAAACATCATCTGAACAACATATGTTGACTGCAGTGCGCGAAATTCGTCAAGCATTGCAGGTTCAACCTCAGCCAACAAATCACAAGACCCATTCCAATCAAAAACACGAAAAAATTCAACCGCACTTTATTGCGGCAGAGTTTCCTATTTTTGCCCCTATTCGTGCCGGTCCAGCCATCATTTAATTTTCTTTTTATTTTTGAACGAACCGATTTTTTAATCGGATGATCCTTTTTATTTTTTATTTGAAAGAGAAATTATGAGTTTTTTAACAAAAATTTTTGGCAGCCGTAACGATCGTATTTTACGCAGATTAAGAAAACAAGTTGCGAAAATCAACAAAATGGAGCCGGCTTTTGAAGCATTAAGTGATGATGAATTAAGAGCAAAAACTGACGAGTTCCGTAGCCGTTTAGCTAACGGTGAAACCTTACAACAAATTTTACCAGAAGCATTTGCTACCGTGCGTGAAGCGGGTAAGCGTGTACTCGGTATGCGCCATTTCGATGTGCAATTAATCGGTGGTATGGTGCTAACAAACCGTTGTATTGCAGAGATGCGTACGGGGGAAGGTAAAACCTTAACCGCAACCTTGCCTTGTTATTTAATGGCTTTGGAAGGTAAAGGTGTACATGTTGTGACTGTGAATGATTACTTGGCACGTCGTGACGCGGATACCAACCGTCCGTTATTTGAATTCTTAGGTATGACTGTTGGGGTGAATATCCCTGGTTTACCACCTGAAGCAAAACGTGAAGCTTATGCGGCTGATATTACATATGCGACAAACAGCGAATTAGGTTTCGATTACCTTCGTGATAACTTAGCGCATTCTAAAGAAGAACGTTTCCAACGTCATTTAGGTTATGCGTTAGTGGATGAGGTGGACTCAATCTTAATCGATGAAGCGCGTACGCCGTTGATTATTTCAGGTCAAGCGGAAGACAGTTCAGAGCTTTATATTGCGGTAAATAAATTAATTCCGAATTTAGTTAAGCAAGAAAAAGAAGACACCGAAGAATATACCGGTGAAGGCGATTACACCTTAGATCTTAAAACCAAACAGGCGTATTTGACTGAGCGTGGTCAAGAAAAAGTAGAGAATTGGTTAATCGAACAAGGTTTAATGCCTGAAGGTGATTCACTTTATTCACCTGCGCGTATTGTATTGTTACACCATGTTATGGCGGCATTGCGTGCAAACACCTTATTTGAGCGTGATGTAGACTATATCGTGAAGGATGGCGAGATCGTGATCGTGGATGAACACACTGGCCGTACTATGGCAGGTCGTCGTTGGTCTGATGGTTTACACCAAGCGATCGAAGCGAAAGAAGGGGTAGAAATTAAGAGCGAAAACCAAACTGTTGCTTCTATTTCTTACCAGAACTATTTCCGTCTTTATGACAAATTAGCGGGTATGACAGGTACAGCTGATACCGAAGCCTTTGAATTCCAACAAATTTATGGTTTGGAAACAGTAGTAATTCCAACCAATCGTCCAATGATTCGTGATGATCGTACGGACGTCATGTTTGAGAATGAAGAATACAAATTCAATGCGATTATTGAAGATATTAAAGACTGCGTCGCTCGTAATCAACCGGTTCTTGTGGGTACGGTATCAGTTGAAAAATCAGAAATGCTTTCTCAAGCGTTAGATAAAGCGGGCATCAAACACAATGTATTGAATGCAAAATTCCACGCACAAGAAGCGGAAATCGTTGCTGAAGCGGGGGCACCAGGTGCAGTAACCATTGCAACCAATATGGCTGGTCGCGGTACCGATATTATTTTGGGTGGTAACTGGAAAGCTCAAGTAGCAAAATTGGATAATCCAACACCAGAGCAAATTGAAGCAATCAAAGCTGAATGGGAGAAAAATCACGAGATCGTGATGCAAGCCGGTGGTTTACATATTATCGGGACAGAGCGTCATGAATCCCGTCGTATTGATAACCAGTTGCGTGGTCGTTCTGGTCGTCAAGGTGACCCAGGTTCTTCACGCTTCTACCTTTCTTTAGATGATGGCTTAATGCGTATTTATCTGAATGAAGGTAAATTAAATATGATGCGTAAAGCCTTTACTCAACCAGGCGAAGCGATGGAGTCTAAGCTTCTTGCTAAGGTGATCGCATCAGCACAAGCGAAAGTAGAAGCGTTCCACTTTGATGGTCGTAAAAATTTGCTTGAATATGATGATGTGGCGAACGACCAACGTCATGCTATTTACGAACAACGTAATTACTTGCTCGATAATGATGACATTTCAGAGACTATCAAAGCAATTCGCAGAGATGTATTTAACGATGTGATTGACCAGTATATTCCACCACAATCGTTGGAAGAACAATGGGATATTAAAGGCTTAGAAGAGCGTTTAGCGCAAGAGTTTGGCCTTGAGTTACCAATTGAACATTGGTTAGAAGAAAATAATAATCTTCACGAAGAAAACTTGCGTGAGCGTATTATTCAAGAAGCGGAAGATGAATACAAAGCGAAAGAAGCGCTTGCAGGTGAAGAAACCATGCGTCATTTCGAAAAAGGCGTGATGTTACAAACCCTTGATGAGCTTTGGAAAGAGCACTTGGCTGCAATGGATTATTTACGTCAAGGTATCCATTTACGTGGTTATGCGCAAAAAGATCCAAAACAAGAGTACAAAAAAGAATCTTTCCGTATGTTTACTGAAATGTTAGATTCTTTAAAACATCATGTGATTACGACACTGACTCGTGTGAAAGTACGTACGCAGGAAGAGATGGAAGAAGCAGAACGTGCACGTCAAGCAATGGCTGAGCGTGAAGCTCAAACTCATCATCCTGTAGGTGAAAACACAGAGCAAGCTCAAAGCGAGGACTATTCAGATCGCCATATTGGACGTAATGAACCTTGTCCTTGTGGGTCAGGTAAAAAATACAAGCATTGTCACGGCAATAAAGCCCGATATGCTTAGTTAAGGAAAAGAGCGGTTAAATTTTTGCGTGTTTTAAAACACCGCTAAAAATGACCGCTCTTTCTACTTTTGAGATAAGGAAAAACGATGAGTAAGCCTATCATTCAAGTTGCGGCAGGGATTATTCGTAATGAATTTGGGCAGCTATATTTGACCCAGCGCTTAGAAGGGCAAGATTTTGCGCAGGCATTGGAATTTCCAGGCGGTAAAGTTGATGCAGGTGAAACCCCTGAAGAAGCCTTAAAAAGAGAATTGGAAGAAGAGATTGGCATTCATATTTTAAATGCTGAACTGTACGAACGTTTTCAATTTGAATATCCAACCAAAATTTTAGATTTTAGTTTTTATTTGGTTACTGAATGGATCGGCGAGCCTTTTGGACGAGAAGGCCAAGAAGGTTTTTGGCTTGAACAACGTGAGCTTGATGCAGGACAATTCCCGCCAGCAAATTTAAGGCTGATTCAGCGTTTAGTGGCTGAAAGTGTCAAATAATATTTAGTCAAATTTATTTATTATGATTCCAAGTATTTTTCTGAGTTTATTTTTTATTGCGACGGTGATTTTTATCGTCAATTCGCACTATCGTTGGACATATTTTTTTGCGATTGCATTATTCGTTTTATTGTTTAGCTCAATGTTTGCGATAACCGGTCAATGGCAACGCGGATTGAATTTTGCGTCCGTGCTTTTTGTCGTGTTGATGTTATTCCATCGAATGAAAATTCATTACTATAAACAACCTTTACTCATTTCAGATTTTTGGCTTGTGACAGACTGGCGAAATTGGGAAACCCTTTTACATTATAAAGGCGCTATTTTTGGCGTGTTGGGGCTATTAGGTCTGTTGGGTTATGCTATCTTTGGTTGGTCAGATGTGGAAACTGCATCTACTGGATTCCGCGTATTTGCAGCAATACTTGCTGCAACGAGCTTTGGTTTAATGTGGCATTATTCTAAAGATCCGGATGCAACAAAAGTCTGGCTGGATTCATTGCCGGATGATGGTCGAGATGTTTTCTTAAACCTGCCTATGTCTTGTCGTGGCGTATTCTTTAAAGTGCCAGAATTTGAAGGTAATAGTCAAAAATTTAAAGAAAAAATGACCGCACTTTTAAGTGAAAAGGCTGAGAGTAAAACTGAAAGTGCAGAAATGCCAGACGAAGCAAAGCCAGACATAGTGGTGTGTCTACAAGAATCAACCTTGAATCCCCATCAATTTGATTTTGATGTAGAAACCATCCCGCCATTTTCGATGTTTAATAAGCAAGAAGATACCGCATTTGTGAGTCCATTGCGTGTACATACGGTGGGCGGCGCGACGTGGAAATCTGAATTTGCTTTCCTTGCAGGGGTGCCTTCAACCGATTTTGGCGCTTTAGCAAGTGGGGTATTTTATTCTGTTGTGCCACACTTACAGACAGGGTTTATTAAAAACCTTCGTGAGCAAGGCTATTTTTGTGTGGCGTTATCGCCTTTTACGAAAGGTAACTACAATGCAAAACCTGCTTATGACCACTTTGGTTTTGATTTGATGTTGCAACCACAAGATTTAGGCTATCCCGCATCAATCAGCAAAAATCTCTGGCATATTAGCAGTGAAGAGATGATGTATTACACCAAACTGATTCTGCAGAAACAGCATCCATCATTGGAAAATGTACAACAGCCCATGTTTGTTTATGTGCTCACGATGAAAGAGCATGGCCCTTATAACACGAATATGCCAAACCATTTTAATTTGGCGAGTAAGCGTTTAGGGGGAAAAGCAATTTCTTGCTTGAATGATTATATTGATCGTATTGATAGCCTTAATGAGGCGATCGAAGGTTTAAATGATTATTTAAAATCACGTGAAACACCTTATGTATTCGGTTATTTTGGTGATCATCAGGTTGCTTTTGATAATCAGCTTCCACCGAAAAAAGGTAACTTTGCGAATCCAGATTATGTAACTCAATTTGTGGTTAGAACTAATCGTAAGACTGACTTTGTTCAACAGCAAGATTTCTTAGATTTAGCCTTTGTTGGTGGCGTATTACTTGATGTGGCAGGTTTATCACCGAAAGATGACTTTATGCGAGCAAATATCGCTATGCGTCAGTTAAGCCAAGGTAAGCTTGAAGATGCAGCGGATATGGATTTAGTGAATAGCTATCGAAATTATCTGTATCAAGATTTAAAAATTGCGCAATAATAAAAAATCTCGGTTAACGCCGAGATTTTTTTATAAGCAAAATTTAACCGATAAGTCTGCCAATTTTACCCACACGTCTTGACCATATTCTTGCTTGGTTGTACGCTCAATATCTGCTAACTCTTGCAATATTTCAAAGAGCTTTTGATAGGTGAGTCGTTGTATCGCTGCCATATAAAGGTGACGACGATTCTGCCAAATTTTGAGACGGTCAAAATCCGCTTTGAGTGTCTGTGTAGGCAAATTCGTGTTAAGAGAGGGATTACGCTGCTGTGGTTTTGTTAATTCTAACAAGGTGAGTAGTTCACGTTGTAAAGTACGTAATAAAATGACAGGTTGCACATCTTCAGCTTGCAAACCTCGCAAAATTCGCTTTGAGCGATTTGCCTTGCCTGATAACAACGCATCAATCCATTGGAAAGGGGTAAAGACAGAAGATTGCTCTACGACGGATTTAACGCGGTTATAAGTGAGTTTGTGATCAGGATAAAGCAAATCTAAAAGCTGTAACGCTTGTTTTAATGCCTGTAGATTATTTTCATAGCTGTAACAAAGTAGTTGAATAGCTTCCTCATCCGCTGATAATCCCATGTTTTTTGTACGATGCTTCACCCAACGAGAAAGTTGTTCTGAACTCGGCGTTTGGCAGTTCACGATAACAGATTGCGGATCAAGTTGATTTGCCTGAATAAACCACTCTTGTTTTTCGGCCACTTTAGACAATTTAGGCAAAGTGAGAACCAGCAAGCTATCTTCATTTAATCCACTAATAAATTGTTGAAGGTTTTTCTGCAAAAGTGCGGTCAAATTTTCGGGTAAATTGAGAATGAAAATTTGCTTATTAAAGAAGAGCCCCATAGATTGGCTGGCCTCAATTAAGGCAGGCCAGTCAGTATTAGTATCTATGGTGATTTGATTTTTTTCATCGAAACCTTGAAGAAGAGCGGCTTGATGAATGAGATCTTCACTTTCACTGAGCAATAGGGGATCTGTCCCAACCAAAAAATAGACTTTCGCTAAATGGCTGTTCAGGTTAGAGGCCAGTTGCTCAGGAAAAATGCGGTTCATTATTTTCCTTGAACTTGATGTTGCAAGGCAGCCATTTTATTAATTAATTGGCGAGCCGCTTGTTCGCGCATATCATTCCAAATCACATCGCGTTCAGCTGATTTTGCTAATGCAGCACGTGAGTTATCAAAGAAAGTGCGGTTGATTTTTGCAGAGATTGGATAGGTTTCTCCGTTAGCCAAGCGTACACTTGCTTCAACATCAAGGGTCAATACCTTTTCTGCTTCACGGCCTTGTTTAAAGACTGACGCCACTTTATCGCTTGAAGTCTGTTTATTTAAACGCAACACTGGCACACCTTGTTTTGCTGGAACAAGGTTTACGTTGTTGCTAAGCAGTTGTTTACGCATTGCCATTGACATTTCACTGTATGGGTCGCTACTCTCAAGGGCCATTGTTTTTAATTCCGAAGGAACAGCCGCACCATTATCGAAGTGCCAACCACAAGCAGTTAAAAAGGCTGTTGCCCCAACAAAGCAGAGCGTTTTGATTGATTTCATCATAAAAATTACCTGTAAAATTCACCGCACTTTATTTTGTTTAAGAGCCGTTTATGCAACACTTAGAATAAAATGCGGTTATTTTATGGATTATTGCGGTTTAACCACCACATTTAACAACTTACCTGGTACATAAATCACTTTCACGATTTGTGTATTGTCAGTAAATTTCTTCACATTTTCATCTGCAAATGCAACAGTTTTCACGGTTTCTTCATCTGCATCAGCTGCAACAGTCACTTTACCACGAACTTTACCGTTGACTTGCACCACGATAAGTTTTTCATCTTCTACCATCGCAGCTTCGTCAGCTTTCACCCATTCTGCATGGTCGATGTTGCTTTCGTTACCTAAAGCTTTCCATAACTCAAAGCAGATATGTGGTGTGATTGGATAAAGCATACGCACGACTGCGCTTAATGCTTCAGACATAACAGCACGATCTTGTTCGCTTTCTAATGGCGCACGGGTTAATTTATTCATTAACTCCATCACTGCCGCGATAGCGGTATTGAATGTTTGACGGCGACCAATATCATCGCTCACTTTCGCGATTGTTTTATGCACATCACGGCGAAGTGCTTTTTGGTCTGCAGAAAGTGCGGTCACATCTAAAGCGGTTTTTGCAGGATTTTGGCTGTATTCATACACCAAATTCCATACACGACCTAGGAAACGTTTCGCGCCTTCTACGCCCGATTCTTGCCATTCAAGCGTCATTTCTGCAGGAGACGCGAACATCATGAAAAGACGCACGGTATCGGCACCGTATTTTTCCACCATCTCTTGTGGATCGATACCGTTGTTTTTCGATTTCGACATTTTGGTCATACCGGTATGCACTAATTCACGGCCTTCCGGATCAGTCGCCTTGATGATACGACCTTTTTCATCACGCTCAAGGGTCACTTGTGTTGGGCTCACCCAAATACGCTCGTTGGTTGGACTGGTGTAGTAGAAAGCATCGGCTAACACCATGCCTTGGCATAATAATTTTTGTGCCGGCTCATCACTAGTGACGAAACCTGCATCACGCAATAATTTATGGAAGAAACGGAAGTAGAGCAAGTGCATTGTCGCGTGCTCGATACCACCGATATATTGATCCACCGGTAACCAGTAGTTAGCTTCATCTTTATCCAACATGCCTTCAGCATAGCTTGGTGAAGTGTAGCGTGCGTAGTACCAAGAAGATTCCATAAAGGTATCAAAAGTATCGGTTTCTTTTAATGCAGGCTCACCGTTAAAGGTGGTTTTTGCCCAGTTTGGATCGGCTTTAATTGGGCTTTTCACGCCGTCCATGACCACATCTTCCGGCAGAATAATCGGTAAATCTTCGATTGGTGCCGGTACGGTTTCACCGTTTGGCAAGGTCAGCATTGGAATTGGTGCACCCCAATAGCGTTGACGGGAAACGCCCCAGTCACGTAAACGATAGTTAACTTGGCGTTTACCCACACCTAATTTTTCTAATTTGTCTGCAATACCGTTGAATGCGCCATTAAAATCCAAACCGTCAAACTCAGCAGAATTCACTAATTTGCCGTGTTCAACAAAAGCTTGTTTGGTTAAATCAATTTCTTCATCCGCAAGCGGTGCGATCACTTGTTTAATTGGCAAACTGTATTTTTGAGCAAATTCAAAGTCACGTTGGTCATGTGCTGGAACAGCCATTACCGCGCCAGTACCGTAGTGCATTAACACGAAGTTAGCGACCCAAATCGGTAATTTTTCACCGGTTAATGGATGAATAGCGAATAAGCCAGTTGCCATCCCTTTTTTCTCCATAGTGGCAAGGTCTGCTTCTGCCACTTTGGCGTTTTTCGCTTCACGGATGAATTCGGCTAATTCAGGATTTTTTTCTGCTGCTAATTCTGCTAATGGATGCGCTGCCGCGATACCTAAATAACTTACACCATAGAAGGTATCTGGACGAGTAGTATAAACCGCAACTTTTTCATTGGTATCCGCGACTTCAAAAGTAATTTCTACCCCTTCAGAACGGCCGATCCAGTTGCGTTGCATGGTTTTTACCATGTCTGGCCATTGTGGAAGTTGGTCTAATCCACCTAATAATTGTTCTGCATAATCAGTGATTTTAATAAACCATTGAGGGATTTCTTTTTGTTCTACAGGAGTATCACAACGCCAGCAGCAACCGTCGTGCACTTGTTCGTTCGCCAACACAGTTACATCGTTCGGACACCAGTTTACGGTTGAGTTTTTTTTGTACACTAAGCCTTTTTTGTAAAGCTCAGTGAAGAACCATTGTTCCCACTTGTAGTATTCTGGACGGCAGGTCGCAATTTCGCGATCCCAGTCATAACCAAAGCCCAACATTTTGAGCTGCTTTTTCATGTATTCGATATTTTCGTAAGTCCATTTGGCGGGTGCGGTTTTATTTTTAATTGCAGCCCCTTCAGCCGGTAAACCAAATGCATCCCAACCAATCGGTTGTAATACGTTTTTACCGTTCATACGTTGATAACGAGAAACCACATCACCGATGGTGTAGTTACGCACATGGCCCATATGTAAACGACCGGATGGGTAAGGGAACATAGAAAGGCAGTAATATTTTTCTTTAGACGTATCTTTGATTGCTTTGAAGACTTTATTTTCAGCCCAATATTGTTGAACTGCGGGTTCAATCAAATCGGGACGGTAATGTTGTTGCATAGAAAATCACCTTAAATTTTGACCGCACTTTGCGGCATATTTTGCTTTGTAAAATGTGATATAGGATAGCGTAAAACAGGGAAAATTGGTAGAAAGTGCGGTGATTTTTTTGCTGATTTTATAATAGATTTTGAATTTCAGATGGAATTAATTTGGGCGAAGGAATCCAAACTTGTTTATGTCGGTTTAATTCACCTTTTTCAAGAACTATTGAGCTCTTAGGTACTTTGAATGTTTTACTCAAAAATTTCAACAAGTGAGCATTTGCTTGACCATCAACAGGTGGTGCCGTGATCGTGATTTTGAGTTCGTCATCATGTAATCCCACGATTTGATCTTTGCTAGCTTTGGGTTGCAAAATGATTTTAAGACGTAATCCTTCAGGCGTTTGTTCGATTGCTGACATAACTAAATTTACTCACCACATTTACAATAAGGGCTGGAAAATCCAGCCCGAAAAATAATGTTATTTTTGACCGCACTTTAAGCGGCGATTGCCCATAAAACCTTGAAATAATCGTAAAAGAGATTATTCAAAAATAATAGAACAATGGCGATAACCATCGGTGAGAAATCAATGACGCCCACGGTTGGTAAAATGCGTTTAATTGGTTTTAATAATGGCTCGGTCAGTTGATATAACGCATAGAATGTAGGGTTATTGCCACGATTAAACCAACTTAAAATTGCACTGGCGATTAACACATAAAAAATGGCTATACCGATATTTTTAATCAGCCCTAATATGCCTAATAGCAGGAAGAAACTGAGATCTAATCCACCAAATAGAATCGATTTTAATCCGCAAAGTAAGAAGACTAAAACCAGTGCAGCGGTTTCCACTTTTTTTACCATAGGAAAAACTTTACGTAATGGCGAAATAACTGGCTGGGTAAATTTCAGCGTAAATTGAGAAATGGGATTGTAATAATCCACGTTCGCTAATGGTAGCCATACGCGTAAAATTAATACTAAACAATACAGATCGATAATCGATCCTAAAAATAACGCAGTTTGGGAAATTTCCATTATAACCAACCTTTCCGTTTGAAATAGATGTAAGGTGTAAGTGCCGCACCAATCATTAAGCCAATAGCCATTGGGTAGCCATATTTAAAATGAAGCTCCGGCATAAATTCAAAGTTCATCCCGTAAGTGGATGCCACAAGTGTTGCCGGTAGGAACATAACAGACACCACCGAGAAGAATTTCATGATTTTATTCTGCTCGATATTAATATAACCCATTGCCGCCTGCATTAAAAAGTTTACTTTTTGGAATAAAGACTCATTGTGCGGTTGCAAGGATTCGATATCTCGTAAGATTTCACGAGCTTGTTCTAACTGATTAGCCGGTAAACGTGTTTTACGTACCAAGAAACCCAATGCACGTTGTGTATCCATCAAACATAAGCGCACTTTAGAACTGGTATCTTCTTGTTCTGTTAGGGTATTTAAGGCTTCATCGAAAGCTTCATCTTGTGTACCATTTAAAATCACACGACTTAATTTTTCTAAATCCGCATAAACGTTTTCGATAACATCCGCTAATTGCTCAATTTTGGTTTCAAATAAGTCGAGCAAAACTTCATACGCATTGCATTCTAATAATCGCTGACTACGGGAACGCATACGATATAAACGGAATGCAGGTAATTCACGATCACGTAGGGTAAATAAGCGCCCATCACGAATAGTAAACGCCACGCTTGCGAGGTCGGCGTAGTTTTCTTCGTCTTCACAATAGAAGAATGAGTGCAAGTGCAAACCGTCCTCGTCTTCGAAGAAACGTGCGGATGCTTCGATATCTTCTAATTCGAGGAATGAGGCGAGACTTTGTCCTAAGCCTTCTTGCAACATTTCACGTTCTTCCCCTGTCGGCTCCAGTAAATCTAACCAAATGGCAGAACTGAGATCGGCTGGTTCGTCATCAATACGAAGCAAGCGGGAATCGTTAATGGCAAAAGCGTTAATCATTGGTCATACTCCTTTTGGGATTATGAAGATCCAACTGTGAACAAAAAAAGATCAAACGAAATTGGCACTAGAGAAAAGTGCGGTTAAATTTTTGTATGTTTTAAAAATAGGTTTCGTTCGATAAAAGATGCCGAAGAAAGGTAAATTGATTACCAGCGAACTCTCGCTGATAAGAGGCGAGAGTCTAAAGCGATATTCGGTATCGACTATGACTGTCCAAAGTGTGTGTCCTTCTCGTTAAAAAATCGGGCGAATGTTACGCTTGAAAGGCGCTTTCGTCAAGTATTATTGAAAAGGACACGGCACTTTTAATTAATTAGTATATTGATTAATTGCGTTAGTAACTTCTTGATCTTGATAAATATTATTAACAATATCTTTGAAGGTTTC
>CAJLFU010000010.1 GCA_905205995.1 uncultured Haemophilus sp.
GTCGTTAGTTGCTGTGTTGCGTCGACAGCGTGAGACACCATCATACCGATAAATTTGTTAAACCTTAATTTTGGACTATCCATCATTTTCTTCCATTAAAAGGTGAAACTATTCCCAATTCTACACAATATCCCGCGAGCACTTTATCGGTTTGCTCCGCTTCTAATGAAAGAGCGGTCAATTTTTCAGAAGTTTTTACAAGATCGATTTCTTCTTCGGCCTCAAAGGTATCCACATAACGAGGAATATTTAGATTAAAATCATTTTCTTCAATTTGACTGAATGGCACGACTTCCGCGTATTTTGCAATGCTTTCACGTTTATTAACCGCTTGCATAATTTTATCAATATGCTCTGGCAACAATACATTTTGTGTTTTTTGTTTTTCAAAATCATTGCTAGCATCAATAAACAGAATATCATCATGCTTACGGTTTTTCTTCAACACCAGTACACAAGTTGGAATAGCTGCACCATAAAACATATTGGCAGGCAAACCGATAATAGTGTCAATTGCATTTAAATTTTCAATTAGATATTGGCGAATTACTCTTTCGCTAGATCCTCTGAACAAGACACCATGAGGTAAAACAACAGCCATAATGCCATGCTCTTCTAATTGGTAATACATATGCTGCACAAATGCCATATCTGCTTTAGTTTTAGGCGCAAGTTTGCCATAACCTGTAAAACGAGGGTCTTGCAATAAATTAGGATCTGCTGACCAGTTCGCTGAAAACGGAGGGTTTGCAACAACGGCTTCGAAACGGTGTTCTAAATGTTGTGGACGAGTAAGCGTATCTTCTTGCTTAATATCAAAAGTAGCAAAATGAACATCATGCAAAATCATATTCATTCGAGCAAGGTTATATGTTGTGCGATTCATCTCTTGCCCAAAAATGCGATCAACATTTTTTACCTGACGTTTGACTCGTAATAAAAGTGAACCAGAACCACAAGTCGGGTCATAAACTGATTTCAAACGGTCTTTACCGAGCGTAACCAAACGAGCCAACAAGGTCGAAACAGGCTGTGGCGTATAAAACTCCCCTGCTTTTTTCCCTGCACCACTCGCAAATTGTGCAATTAAATACTCATAAGCATCACCTAACACATCTTTTTCAGTATTAGTTAAATCAAAATCAATACCATCTAAATGATTTAATACTTTAACGACTAACTCATTACGGTCATTTGCCGAATTTCCCAGTTTGCTAGAATTCAAATCCAAATCTTCGAATAATTTTGCAAAATCCTCTTCAGAATCTGTGCCAAGTGTACTTCGTTCAATTGCTTTTAACGTTTTATCAAGGTCATCCAAAATAAATGAGCCTTGTTTACCTCGTTCAGAAATAGTATGAAAAAGCTGGTTAGGAGTAAGTGAAAAGCCAACTTCAGCAATTGAGTTTTTAGCAATTTCTGTGATATAGCGTTGATGTTCAGGATTGCTATCATCAAGCTCGGTGAAGGTAATACCTTCTCCATCAAGTAATTCATTAGCGAATTTAACCGCTTTATCAGAAAGGTATTTATAGAAAATAAAGCCAAGAATGTAATCACGAAACTCATCTGCTCCCATTTTGCCACGTAATTCGTTAGCGATATTCCAAAGTTGTTTGTGTAGTATTTGCTGGTCTGTCATAAATATTTGATAATGAATAAAGTTATATGGAATTATAATCCGCGTAGCACTGAAATAAAAGGGTCAAGGGATATTCCCTTGCAAGTCCACAGCGATATCGCTGTGTGTACTTGCCCTTTTTTCTATACAACTTAAATGGGATTGATAATTATGGAAACTCTATACGAATATACAAGCACACGACATATTCAATCTTTATACAAGAAGGCTGTTTCGAAGCCTTATACTTTACTGGATTGTGAAGAATTTTCTAACTGGGGAAAATTAGGATTACTTGCAACCATACTTACCTATTTTCTTTTACCTATTACATTTCTAATCGTTTACTATTTATATATTGATACGCTAACTGCATGGGAATTCATCTTCTGCACATTTATTCTAGTTGGATATGTTTGGCTTTTACGCAAGATTATTGATTATTTTCTCAAAATGTATAAGACAAATCTTGAAACTGCATTCAAAAATCTACCATCGTCACGAAATTTATTGTTAGTAATAAAAGGAACACTAATATTTCTAAAAAAACATGGATTTACTCAAGGTCAGGTTAGTTCATTTATAGATGAAGAGCTACGTGCTCAAGTTAACTTCTGTAAAACAACAGTAAATGTATGGTTTGGAATGGCAAACAAAATAAATAAGAAAGATCAATGAGTTATATTTTTCAAAAGTTAAAATTAAGCATTTGAAAAGACTTTTTGGGTACTTTCCCATAGGATTTCCTGATGTAACAAGTCGTTACAAGTTAGTTCAACTTACTGCAGGTAATCATTATGGAACAAATCATTCAACCTACTGATAAATTTATTCGTAAATCTGAAGTATCAAAGCTGACAGGTTTATCTAGTACTTCTATTTGGCGATTATCTAAAACGGGAGATTTTCCTCAATCCATTAAGATTGGGGGATATTCTGTTCGATACTCTTTAAATGAAGTTCTAGCCTGGATTGAATCAAAAAAATCTACAAGGGGGTAATATGAGTATTCAAAAAGCCCCTTTTTATGAATACCAACTGAAAGATCCCTTTGATGAAACTTTTATTTTAGCAGGCACGCTAGCATGGAATAAGCTCTACCATGAAATGCTTTCTGATTGTCTATCTTTAGATAAAACCAAAAAATTTATCATCTTAGGTGATGAGCAACTAGAAAAACTGCCAAATTTACGGATTGTGCGGCAAGAAAAACGAGCAGCCAAAGTGATTCAACTTGGTGAGTTAAGCAATATACACATTTCATTGATTTGCCAAAGTATTGCGACCCTTTCTGATGTTTCAACGCTAATTCTGTTGGATGATACTCTATCTATCAAAGAAAATTTAAGCGATTATCTTAAACGTATTCGTGATGGTCAGGCTATTCAATTTGCAGAAATAGAGGCCACAGTAAAATTTAATGAAGCTGATGTTCCAAAACTCTTTCTAGAGAATTCAAAGGAGCACTACTCTTACAACAAAGAAACCAAACAATTTTATTGTTATGAACAAGCTATTTGGAAACCTATTGACGAATATCAATTAACCTCTAGGTTAATTTCCTTTCTTAAAACGGTTAAAGCCAAATACACTAAAAAACAGCTAGATAATTATCTTAGCTTATTAAGATACGATGTTCCTCTTATGCAAACATCCAAGCGTGATTTAATCGGTTTTTCGGATATAGTCATTGACCGAGTAACTGGTGAAATATTGGAGCATAGTCCTGATAATTGGCTTTTTTCTGTTCTTCCTTTTCCTTATCAAAATAAACAACAAGAAAGCCCCAACTTTAATAGATGGCTAAACTTTACTTGTGATAACAATGAGAATAAAAAATCTGTTTTACTCGCCTTGTTGTATATGGTTCTGAGTAATCGCTACGACTGGCAGCTCTTTATTGAAATTACAGGGGAAGGTGCAACAGGGAAATCAGTATTAACCGATATTTGCATGCAGATGGTTGGCTTAGATAATGTCATTTCTCTTAATCTTAACAATCTTGATAATCCCAAAGAACGTTACCCTATAAAAGATAAATTACTTATTATTTGTCCCGATCAACCTAGTTACAAAATAATAGGTTCTGGGCTAAAAGCTATTACAGGGGGAGACTTTATTCGTGTCGAACCCAAATACAAAGATCCAATAAGTATTATTTGCCGAGCTGTCGTCCTTATTGTTAATAATGAACCCACTAAATTTATTGATAGAAGTGGAGGAATTGAACGTAGGCGTGTGATTATTCATCTTTCTCGTGTTGTACCTGACAACGAACGAGATTTACAAATAAGCCAAAAGATTAAGGCTGAAATGCCAAGTATAATACAGCATTTACTTAATCTATTTTCAGATAATCCATTGAAAGCAAGAGAGATTTTACTAGAGCATAAACGAAGTAATGAGGCTCTAGAGATCAAGCAACTTTCAGATCCTATTACTGAATTTTGCAGCTATTTTCAAACGACTGCTGATACTAATGGGCTTTTTGTGGGAAATGCAAATAGTAAAAATTGGAAGAATACGCTTTATTCTGCATACTTAACTTTTTTAAGAGCTAATAATTTAGCCTATAAAGTTACATTACCATTTTTTGCTAAAGCGATGCAGCAAGGGCTAAAACAAAATAAGTGTACATTCGAGTATAAAAGAACCAAGCGGAAACAGGGCTTTCAGACAAATGTACACTTTAAAGATATAGAAGAATTTAAGGTGCTTTTTATGAAATAAAAACTAATTCACTCCACCTTGTTCTTGCTTAATATTCTCGATTAACTCGGTAAGAGTAATCATTGGAAACGGTTCAAAACGCTCACCTTTTAATCGAGAATATATTCCTCTTGCCAATTCAAGTTGTTCGTAATAGCTGCCATATTCACTATATTTTATTAGCAAAGTTGCTTGATTTTCTTCACTCAAATTTCTAGCAAGTTCTATTGTCTCTTTTAGAACAGTATTCATTTCATTCCCAATACTAGGAATCAATTCTTCAAGAAACGTGATTGTGTCTATTGCATTGGTAAGCAATTTATTGCTTTCATCAAACATGTTCAATATTCTCCGTCAGATTTACAACTACTAAATACTCACATCTAAAACACAATACTATTTAACGAATGATTATAAAAGCAGTTTTTGCTTTTTATTCAGATAAAAATTACTGGTGAATAAGATGCATATTTTTTCGAAAAAAATGTTTTCTAAAATTTCCCCAATAACAATATGTTCATTTTTTAGGCAATCAAACTTGATTTTTAAAATTGACGGTACTTTTGACGGTATAATAGATTGAAAGCTTGATTTATTTGACTATAAATCAATAGCTTAACTTAAAAGAAGATAATTGAGTGGGAATAAAAAATGACTTTTTCAGATACTTTCTAATTATTTCAATACCTCAAATAAAGCCTTGTATATCAAGGCTTTATTTCATCTCATTTCTAGTCTTCTCTATCCATTTCTTAAATATAACGGTATTTTTGACAAATAATTGAAAAAAATTCAACATTTTTAATTTATTTTCATAACTCAAAATTATTTAGCATTACCTCAAATTTTGTTTTTAGAAATGGAGTAATTAACTTTTAAAGCACACAAAAAATTGAAACAAGAATGATTATCATATAGGATATACGATACTTTTAGATTTTTTATATGGAAAGTTTGTGTTTCAGCTTAATCAAGTTTCTTTTTCTATTCCCCACCGCACTTTACTCCAACCAACTTCACTTAATTTTGAAGCGGGCTATGTCTATGGCTTAATTGGGCATAATGGCTCAGGCAAATCCACATTAATTAAATTAATGGCTCGCCAGCAGCCAATTTCCGGTGGCGATATTCTATTGGACAACCGTTCTATTCAAGATTGGCAGAATCGTGAATTTGCCAAGCGGGTTGCCTATTTGCCGCAACATCTTCCGCAAGCGACCAATATGACGGCGAAAGAGCTGATTGCGATGGGGCGTTATGCCTGGAATGGCTTGTTCGGGCGAGAAACGGAGGCAGACAAGCAAGCCATTGCGCGTGCGTTAAAGCTCACGCATACGGAAAAATTTGCCGATCAGCTGGTGGATACCCTCTCGGGTGGTGAACGTTCGCGCATTTGGTTGGCGATGTTATTGGCGCAAGAAAGCCAATTTCTCTTACTTGATGAACCCTTGGCAGCATTGGATATTGCCCATCAGGTGGAAGTGATGCAGCTGGTTCATCGACTCAGCCGCGAGCTGAATCTTGGCGTGATTATCGTGATTCACGACATCAACCTCGCTTCGCGTTTTTGCGATCATTTGGTGGCGTTGCACAGTGGCAAATTGTTGGCGCAAGGCAATGCGCACAACATCGTGAACACGCCGTCATTGCAACAAATTTATGGCATTGAATTGAATGTCATTGAACACCCACAAACCCATCGCCCCGTGAGTTTTTATTAATATGCGACGTTTCCTTAAATATTCACTGCTAATTTTGACCGCACTTTTCAGCCTAAAAAGCGGGGCTGGTGAACCGCAAGCAGGCTACGCCACGGTAGATTGGTCGGTTGCTGAAACCTTAATTGCTCTTGGGCAGCCGCCTCTTGCCGTGGGTGATGTGAAAAGTTATCAAACTTGGGTGATGGCGCCTCAACTGCCTGAAAACACGCTAGATTTGGGCATTCGTTTGCAGCCGAATATGGAACGCATCGCCGCGCTTCCTCATTTCGTCAATGCACAACCGCTGAGTTTCATTCACAGCTCATTTTATGCTGCGCTGAATGATAAATTAGCACCTTATGGCAACGTGTATAACGTCGAATTCTACAAGGCGGGCAATGCATGGGGAAATGTGGTTGCCGCCACGCAAGAAATCGGGCGCATTATTGACAAACCCGAAGCCGTGCAAAAATTGCTGGCGAACTATTCACAAGACATTGCCTATTTTCGACCGCTTGTTGCATCTTTTACCGACCGCCCTGTCGCCTTGGTGCAGTTTATTGACACGCGCCATCTGCGCATTTACGGCGAAAACAGCTTGCTGGGTGCGGTAATTCATCAGCTCGGCTTTAAAAACGCCTATTTGCCTGAGGTGAATTATTGGGGTTTCCAAAATATTGAAATTACCGAGCTGGCGAAATTGCCGAAAAATACCCGTTTTGTGGTGATTAAACCTTATCCGCACAATATTGCCGCCGCCCTCACGCACAATACCTTATGGCAACATCTTTCCCTTGCCAAAGAACCGTTAATTCTGCCTGCGGTGTGGACATTCGGCGCGATTCCATCGGCGCAACGTTTTGTGGGCATCTTCGCCAATGGCTTGTTGCACGGAGGGGAAGCATGGTAAATCGCACCTTGTTATTGTTCGTGCTTTTAGGCGGTCTGTTTATCGTGCTTTGCACGGTGTTGCTAAATGCGCAACTGCCTGAAAATACGCCCCTTTTCGCACTTTTTCATCACACCGATAATCTTGATTTATTGCTGCTGCAAAGCTACACCCTGCCGCGTATTTGCATTGCCTTGTTGGCGGGCGGAACCTTGGCTTTTGCCAGCCTGTTATTGCAACAAGTGATGGGCAATCCGTTGGCCTCCGACAGCACCCTTGGCATTAACAGCGGCGCGCAATTCAGCCTGTTTTTAGTCGCCATTTTTGCGCCACAACTGTTGGACTATGGCGCCAGTGCCGTTGCACTTGTCGGGGCGGCATTGAGCTTGTTGCTCGTGATCACTTTGGCAATGCGTAAAACGATGTCGCCATTGTTGCTGATTTTGGCAGGTTTGGTGGTGAACCTTTATTTTGGCGCCTTCACGGGTATGATGATGTTGTTCTACCCTGAAGAATCGCGCGGCTTGGTACAATGGGGTGCGGGGTCTTTGGTGCAGGAAAGCTGGCGCGACAGCCAATTATTAGCAATGCAAAGTGCGGTCTGTTTTGCCATTATTTTTTTATTGCGCCGACCGCTCACCATTCTCACGTTAAATGACAGCAACGCCAAAAGTTTGGGTGTGCCTGTGGGTAAACTGCGCTTTATTGGCGTGGTGGTGAGTGCTTATTTGATTGCCTCGGTGGTCAGTGCCGTGGGAATGATTGGTTTTATCGGCTTGGCGGCGGCGACCATCGTCCGTCAACTGGGCGTACGCACCTTAACGTGGCAGCTGATTGCCTCGATAATCCTTGGTGGCTTATTGTTGGCGATCACCGATTTAATTTTGCAGCTCATCACACTTTACTATCAAATAAGTCTGCCGACGGGCGCAGTCACGGCACTGCTCGGCACCCCGTTACTGCTTTGGTTAATGTTCCGCGCGCTACCGCAGAGCGGACGTTTAACAGGCGCAACGTTGCAAAATGTTCGCCAATATCGACCGCACTTGTCATGGCTGATTATCGCTTTCTTTGCCGTCAGTTTTGTTCTCGCGCTTTGCGTGGGTAGAGGGGCGTTTTACCAAAGCTGGGAAGTGTTGCTGCCTGATAATGATTTCAGCCTGGAGATTTTAGAACTGCGCTATCCTCGTATGTTGATTGCCATTTGCGCAGGCATTTTGCTTGCGGTGGCAGGTGTGTTATTGCAACGCCTCACCCTCAACCCGATGGCAAGCCCGGAATTGCTCGGCGTTTCTTCGGGCGCGAGTATGGGGATTTTGGTGCTGCTGTTTGTGTTCTCGGCACAAGAACCCATTTGGTTTTGGCTTGCCGGTATCTGCGGTGCCTTTATAGCCCTGATGATTCTGGCGGCGATTAATCAACGGAATGGCATGCTGCCGGAAAAAGTATTGCTCACGGGGATTTCACTCTCCGCCTTGTTTGACACGCTACAACGTATTGCCATTGCTAGCGGCGATCCCCGCGCAAACCAGCTCATCAGCTGGACGTCGGGTTCGACCCAAAGTCTGGATTCAAACCTTGCGATTCCATTTACGCTGTTGGCATTTGCGCTACTCGTAGCGAGCCTTATCTTTAGTCGTTGGTTGGATTTACTCCGCCTACAAGCGCCAATGGCACAGGCGTTAGGGCTAAACATTGCTCGCACCCGTTGGATTCTGATTATTTTCAGTGCGATTTTGACCGCACTTGCCACCTTAATTATTGGTCCGTTGAGCTTTATCGGCTTGCTCGTACCGCATTTAACCCACTTTTTAGGCGTACATAAAGCGCGGCAACAATTACTGATTTCTGCACTGCTCGGCAGCACCATTATGCTGATTGCCGATTGGATCGGACGACAAATTCTGTTCCCTTATGAAATCCCTGCGGGCTTAGTGGCGACCTTAGTGGGTGGAACGTATTTTTTAGCAATGATGCGAAAAGTGTAACAAATTTATTAACCTCAACTTTCATAGGAAAGTCACATATAGGAAGAAAGCAACATGAAAAAAAACTTTGTATATAGCGCGCTGGCAAGTGCGGTCGTTTTTGCGATGAGTTCTGCATATGCGGAAGAGCAGAAAACGGAAGAATTGGATGAAATCACGGTCACCGGTGGTTCCATGTTTCGCATGGGCGAAGTGCCATTCGATCAAGCAAAATCAACCGTAGCGGTAAGCAGTGAAACGCTTGACCGCGAAGGTGTAACAAAAGCTGATGAACTTGGTCGTTATCAAGCCGGTTTTACAAATCAATCTTTTGGTAATGACACCAATACCAACTGGTTCCGCGTTCGCGGTGCGGAAGCAACACAAGCAGTAGATGGTATGCCCTCTTTGGCTTACGGGTTCTTTACGCCACACACCAATGTGTTTGGTTTAGAAGCGGTCGAAATCACTAAAGGCGCAGACGCCTTAACTTTTGGTGCGGCGCATTCAGGTGGTTTAATCAACTACGTAAGCAAACGACCTCACAAAGAACAAGTGGGAAAAGGTGAATTTAAAACCCAATTAGGCAACCATAATCAATATGGTGTGGGTATTGATTACACTGGTGCATTTAACGCTGATGAAACCGCCCGTTATCGTTTTGTTGCAAATTACTTTGCTACAGATGGGGAAATTGATCAAACTGACAATAAAACCTACTACATCGCGCCAAGTTTTGAGTTTGATCTTACGCCGAAAACTCGCTTAACCATACTCACCAGCTTCCAACGCGATCACGGCACACCAAGTTCAAACTTTTTCCCGCAAGATGGAACGCTTGTCCCTACCGCAAATGGAAAAATTGATCGTAAAACTAATCTTGGTGATCCTGTTAATGATACCGAAATCAATCGTCAATATAGCCTAGGCTATGAATTAGAGCATGATTTTGATAATGGTTTCCGCGTAAACAGCAGCTATCGTTACGCTTATGTGGATAATTATCACCGTGGTTCTTATGCTTATCCTGCCGCATATAGCGCAACATACACGCCGATTTCTTTTGCCGATGCAGGCAGTTATTCACTCACTCGCGGCGTCGTATTTAATGATGGTACGGCGAGATCACACACATTAGATAATCACCTAAGCTATGACTTTAAAAATGAGTCTATTAAAAATACCGTTGTTGCTGGTTTTGATTATCGCCACCAACGTGTAAATGCACTTTACACCTTATTTGGTGCAACGTCGGCAACGAATGTCTTTAACTCACATTCAGGCTATAACCAAGCACAAGATGTAAGCAGCGCACCGAATACCCACATCAAATCTCGTCAACTTGGTTTCTATTTACAAGATAGCTTAACGATTAAAGATACCGTGAAATTGGGTATGGGAATTCGTCATGACAAAGCAAGAAATGACGAATATTCCAGTTCACAATCTGTAAAAGCGAATAAAACCTCTTATTCTGCTTCTGCAATGTATTTATCGCCAATCGGACTTAATCCATACTACAGCTATACCGAATCCTTCCGTCTGCCAACTGGGTTAAGCGGCAATCAATCCCTTTATAAACCGAATACCACAAAGCAACATGAAGTGGGCGTGAAATATCTACCAAATTGGCTAGATGGCACGATTTCTATCGCTTATTTCCAAGCGAAAGACAAAGGCGCATTGATTTCTAACGGCACAACTGCAACAGTTAGCAGTGCCGATCCGATTAAACGTCGCGGTGTGGAAGTGCAACTTGATGCCCAATTAACGAAAAACATTTCTGCCATTTTTGCGTACACTTACTTAAAAGCAGAAAGAGAAACGGCAACAGAGAACATTCGTCAGGAATTATTCCCGAAACACAGCTTTTCTGCCGCGGCTAACTATGCTTTCACAGAAGGTACTTTGGAGGGTTTAACCTTGGGTGCGGGCGTGCGTTATATGGGCAGCAGTGTCACCGCTTCACAATATGGCGTGTATAATAGTGCGAGAGTGCCATCAGCCACGGTTGTTGATCTTATGGCAAATTACGCTATTAATAAAAACTGGAGTGCGCAAGTTAACGTGCAGAATGTTGGTGACAGAAAATTCTTATCCGGTTGTGATACGTATTGTTACTACGGAGCGAGTCGCAATATCTTAGCTACTGTCTCTTACAAATGGTAATGTAATCGACAAAAAATGCGCGTTATCCCTAACGCGCATTTTTCTTATGCAGATAGCCTAATGTCTTCCATGGGAAACGGATGGATTTTGTGGGTCAGATCACATTTAACCGCACTTTTTTATTTTTTCCTTTTATTGCTTTCATCAAACATTTTCAATATTCTCTATTAGATTTAAAACTACTAAATACTTACATCTAAAACACAATACTATGTGACGAATAATTACAAAAGTTATTTTGTTTTTTCTTTTATCTATTGTTTAATAAACAAAACTTTTCTCATCAAGATTCACTATGGATATCACTTTTTTACTCGGTACTAAAATTATTGAATTGATACTCATTGTGCTTATTGGCTATGGGTTGGTTAAATCAAAATTATTAAAATCTGAAGATAGCAAGCCACTTTCCATTATTGGGCTTTATGTCATCAGCCCATCGGTAATGATTGAAGCCTTTCAAATTGATTACACATCTGAAATCCTGCAAGGTTTACAACTTTCACTGCTTATGGCGGTGTTTCTTCACATTATTTTGATTATCATCGGTGCTCTATTAAAGCGTCTATTAAACCTTGATCCTATTGAGCACGCTACTTCCATTTATTCCAATTCTGGTAACTTAATTATTCCGATTGTGATGTCGTTATTTGGCAAAGAATGGGTCATTTACGCCAGCTGTTTTATCGTAGTACAAACCTTTCTATTTTGGACACATTGCCGTTTGATTATTGTAGGTAAAGGGAATTTATCGTTAAAGACAATTGCCAAAAATATCAATATTTGGTCAATTCTCGTCGGGGCATTTTTATTTGCTTTTCAAATTAAGTTACCAAACATTATCAATGGTACGCTCTCTTCCATTGGTTTGTTTATTGGTCCGAATGCCATGCTTGTTGCGGGCATGTTAATTGCCGCAATTCCATTAAAAAGCATTGTTTCATCTAAACGCATTTATTTAGTCACACTATTGCGCTTGTTGGTTATTCCGCTTCTATTATTGGTATTAATAAAGCTCGTTGGATTTGTACATTGGATTGAAAACGGTGAAGTGATTGTGTTGATTAGCTTTTTAGCTACCACTAGCCCTTCAGCTTCGACAGTGACACAAATGGCGGTAATTTATAACAACAATCCACAAAAAGCCAGCGCCATTTATGGAATAACGACGCTGCTTTGTATGTTTACTATGCCACTGGTGATTGCGTTATATCAAATGTGGGGATAAATATAAGAAAAGTGCGGTCAATTATTTAAGCACTTTTGATGCAGGTTGCTCTTTTTTCAAACGATAAAGTTGGTATAAATTAACGAAAACTAAGAATGCGTTTAGAACTGCTACAGGATAAGCACCTTTCATCAAACCGTAAACTACAAAGAGTACTGCCCCAATAGTATTTACAACTCTTAAGTGAATAATGGATTTGAATAAAAAAGAGGCGGCTACAAAGAATGTTGCGACATAACCTAGTAATTCAATGAAATTAAATTCCATAAGTCTCTCCGTCAGCAATGGTTAAAATAGCATCATAAAAGATTTTGGAGACAAGGGAAAGAGGCGAAATAAAGGCAACCGATTGCAACATCAAGAAATTTTTATTTCGCTCAACATTCCCTTAGATAAAGATTTTTTGCACTAAAAACATATAAAAAATCGTACCTGCTGAAATGGAAAGAAACATGTTCTTTTTCCAGAAATGCAATCCCAACACTAAAGCACCGGCAATAAAATCAGGCAAACCATGATACCCACTCAGCACATCCACATTTTTATAGCAATACACCACTAGCATCCCAAACATCGCTGCGGGTAATACTTTGCCGAGGTAACGGATATACTCTGGAATCGGACGATTTGCAGGAAAGATCCAGAAAGGCAATAATCGGGTAAATTGCACGCACAAAATACAAATCACAATGGTGATAATCTGTTCCATCAATGTCATTTTAGTGCCTCCAATTTAGATAAAAGTTTAGGACGTCGTATCGTCAATAGAATCCAGATACTGATTAGCGTTGGCACTAAAAAGTGTTCTTTCCCAACAATTAACAGCGATGTAAAAGCTACACCTAAACCTAATAATGAGCTTTCATGAGATTTTTCTTTTAGCCAGTTTTCAGCAAAGATTACGAGGAAAAGTGCTGTCATACCAAATTCCACGCCTTTTAAATCAAAAGGAATGATTGAACCAAATAGGTTACCTAATCCGGCTCCAACGACCCAATAAATGTGGAGATAAAAACTGACAAAGAACATATACCAGCCTTTATCTAAATGATCGGGGATCTTCGCCATATAGTTTAGGGAAAAACTTTCATCTACTAGCGTACTAATTAAATACCAACGTTTTTTCCCAATTTGAGCACCATATTTTTCTAGCATGGAAATGGCATAAAAAATCTGACGACCACTTACCATCAGCGTAACTAATGCGATACTTAAAGGCGAAAAAGGCATGACTAATGCTGCAGCAGCAATAAACTCCACTGAACCCGCATAAATGAGTGCGGCCATTGCAACGGGGAACCAAACACCGAATCCAAGTGCTTTCATGTAAATGCCATATGCAATGCCTAAAAATAAAAAGCCGGCAAGCATTGGCATGCTGTAAGGAAATGCCGCTTTTGCCGCGGCTTTGATGGGATTTTCTGTCACAACTTCTGACATATTGACCTACTACAACTCTAAAACAGACAAACCAGGTAAGGTCGAAAAACTTTGTGCTTTTACTGTTTGATGGAAATCTTCGATATAAGCTAAATTGGCATCTTCTTTACGAATTGCCGCATAAAGGTTACTGTATAACCCTTCTTCTGTAATTTTACGTGCCACTACATACCCTTTTTCTAAATAAGGCAAGGCAGCCCAATAAGGCACGGTAGCAATGCCACGACGACTCGCCACTAACTGGATCAAGGCGATCGTTAGCTCTGTTGTACGACGAGGCGGATTAATGCCTTTCGGTTTCAACACTTGACGATATAAATCTAGCATATCATCAGGCACGGGATAAGTTACCCAAGTTTCCTCAGCAAAATCTTCCGCCTGCCAAACGTCTTTATTGGCTAATGGATGATCTTTAGAACAGATCCCCACCATTTCATAAGAAAACAGCGGTTTAAACAAAACATCATCATTTTGTTCAACGTCGGAAATGATCGCCCAATCTGCACGATGAGATAATAACAATCCAACCGGATCAGTGTGGAAGCCTGAGACGATATCCAATTCTACCAAGCCCCAATGCTGACGAAACTCATCCATCGCCGGCATTAACCAGTCGAAGCAAGTATGACACTCTACTGCAATTCGTAATTGCCCTGCATCACCGTGTTTTACGCGAGCGAGCTCACGTTCTGCATCAACCACTTTTGGAAGAATTTCATTGGCAAGACGAATCAAACGATCGCCAGCCGCCGTGAAACGCAATGGATTACTTTTACGCTCAAACAGAGGTAAACCGAATTGCTCTTCCATTAACTTAATTTGATGAGAAAGTGCCGATTGTGTTAAATAAACACGTTTTGCCGCCATCGAGACGCTGCCCGTTTCCTTTAAAGCAAGCAAGGTTCTTAGGTGACGAAGTTCAAGAAATGTGGGTTTCATTAGAATAATTCATAAAGTTATAGCATTAGATGAGCAACATAATAACGCAAATTAAATTTGCCGAAAAGAAAGTGCGGTCAAAAACGTTGATATTTTTGACCGCACTTAAGAGGGTTATTTATCTAATTGAACAGGGAAAAATAAGCTTAATGGACGTTTTCTCACAATTTGACAAACTTCATGCCAAATTGCCCACCAGCTGTCAATTTCCGTATTTAAAGAGCGCAGTGCGACCCAAAGTGTCAATGAAAAACTGACCATTAAATTCACTAAACCAATCAGCAACACAAAAGCAATGCATTGTAAAAAGAATGGATAGGCAAATTGTCCACTGACTGCACTATATCCTAAATTCGCTGATGAAAATGCAACATGACGAATATCTAACGGGAGATGAGTTAAATATCCCACTAAACCGGTAAGCCCAAGTAACATACCAAAACAGAAGTTACCAATAAGCGAGCCATAATTCTCATGCATATAATTAGCAAATTTAACGCGAGACTTCTCAGACATCAATTTTTTTAATAACGGATGTTGTGCTAAACGCATGCGCATATTCAAATAATTGCTACGATTATCAAAATAGCCAGAAATAATTCCGGAGCAGAATAACCATACACCTGCAATAGCTGCGAACCATAAAGAACCATCTAAAGGATCAATACGGTGTAATTGATAGGCTATGTTCTCTGAATTCATCAATGGCTCACCTGTTTGATGTTGATAAACAAAAGCAATTAATGCCGCTAATCCCATAGCAACTACTACATTGCCTAAAACGGCCACGCTTTGGGAACGAAATACATCCACTAATAATTGGGCTAATTTCATATTTAATGTTTTGCCTTGTGGATTTTTCTCTACTGCCTCAGCAAAACGAGCAGCTGTCATGGCTGGCTGTTTGGTTGCAACCGTGAAATGCAACATAAAGATCACCATAAAACCGAAGCCGTAATTTAAACCTTCGGCAAGACCTTTCCAGACTTTATCATCAATAATGCTGCCTAAATAGGTTTTAAATAACGCCATTAGTGCAATCAATGCACCACCACCTGCCGCAGAGTAAAACATTGCCCAATACTCTTTTTTATCTCGAGTAATGTAATGCTCACCGTGGTCCCCAGCATTCTGCGTAACACTACGAGCAATTAATCCTGAGCTTTGTTTCCATAGTCGGGAAATACTATGTCGCTCTGCAGCTGCACGGGCAAAACAACCCGTTAATAACAATATTCGACGCGGTAAATAGCGATTTGAAACAAAAATTGCCATCAACGTTTCTAATCGTTCTAAAGTCTGGGAAAGACGTTCTAATAAATACGCTGTATTTAAGGAAGACCCCACTACTGCCCCACGTTTCTGTAAGCCAATAATCAATGCCTTACATTGATCAAACATTACCTGTAAATGGCTATCATCAAAATCTATTGATTGGCGACGCGCCTGTAACCAATTCACCACTTCATGGTGCAATGCCACAAAAGGGGAATCTGCATTCAACAAAGAGGGCTCCATTCGCATCAGCTCAGGATCCATATCTTCAGCCGCAATCCAAATTGAAAGCATTTCAATAGCAAATAACCCTTCACTTTCAATATGATTTTTTAAGCGTTCACGATCTTTGGGCTCAGTATAACGGGCCAAAACGCCAAATACGCCTCGCCACGTTTTTAAAGGAACGGCATCAATCCAGCGTGCATCATTTTTATCGCTAAACAATAAATAAAAAATATCACGTAAATCATTAATATCTTTAAACGAGGGGTTAAAACGCTCATAAATACGCGTTTTCATTTCTTGCCCAAAACCGCCACGCGTAAGAATACCGCTACTAATAAACAACGGGTAAAGACGTAAACCACATAACCAACCACATAATAATTTCGAAACAGAACAGCCTAATTCTTTATCGTTCTTTAAGATAAACTTAAACAAATGCAAGGTTGGAGAAATTTTTTCTGTGGGGCTATTACGTAATAATTGGCACAGCCCTTCCACAAGACCAAAGGCATCATTTTCCTCGACTTTATTACGCAAAAATTGCGGTAAAGTATCAGGTTTTATCATGCTTTCCCCCCATATCGTTTATATTCAAAAGCGAGACATTATACAGCTCTGTTGGATAAAGTAAAAGTGAGCGGAAAAGTGCGGTTAATTTTGAAAGAGTTTTAAAAGAAAAGGCGTATGCTTCCATACGCCTTTAAATTGATATTATTTCTCTTTCTTCAGCAAGAAAATGCCTTGTTCAGAGAAATTCACATAAGCTTGTTTGAGATCAGCATTGAAGTCTTCAGGTTTAGTGTTAATGAGCAATTCTTTGCCAGCCCAAATCGCCACCACTTCCCAGTGATTACCCATATAGACCGCACTCTTAATTTCACATTGTTGTGCGGCCTCGCCTTCTGCTTTTAAGTAAATCGCTTCAGGGCGAACACCTACTAAACATTCGCCATCCGATAAATTAAATTGCGCAGCATTACTTAATGGTAATTTGTAACCATTCACATCAATGGTGTTATTTTCCAATTTACCTTCAAAGATGCTCGATTCGCCCATGAAGTTTGCAAGGAATAAAGAATTTGGACGCAAATAAAGCTCTTTTGCTGGTGCTTTTTGCATGATTTTACCTTTATTCATGACGATAACTTCATCGGATACCGCAAACGCTTCAGTTTGGTCATGAGTCACATAAAGTGAGGTAATGCCTAAACTTTGTTGCAGTTCACGAATTTTCTCACGCATAGAACGACGTAAGTTTGCATCTAAGTTACTTAATGGCTCATCAAAAAGTAATACTTTCGGTTTTAACACTAACGCACGCGCTAAAGCGACACGTTGTTGTTGACCACCTGAAATCTGATCCACAAAACGATCTTCAAACCCCGCTAAGTCAACCAACTCTAACGCTTCTTTTACACGTTTAGCTCGTTCTTCTTTTCCCACACCTTGCATACGTAAACCATAGCCCACGTTATCGCCAATACTCATATGTGGGAACAAAGCGTAAGATTGGAATACGATACAAATATCACGATTTTGAATAGATGATTTGGTTACATCTTCACCATCAATAAAAATTTGACCTGAAGTTGGATTTTCTAAGCCTGCCACCAAACGTAACACAGTGGTTTTACCACAACCAGATGGCCCTAATAAGGTCACCATGGTGCCACGTTTAATGGTTAAATCTAAATTATCAATGACTGTGGATTTACCAAAAGATTTAGTGATATTTTTTAATACTAAGAAATCATTATTACTCATAATATTTACCTACAACTTAACGAGTTAATTCATTTTTTTCGCTTTAGAACGGGAAATTCGGGTATCACCCACAATCCAGTCAAAGAATAAAATAATGGCCATCATCACGATGATTAAAATCGAACCGTATGCGATAGCAACACCATATTCACCGTCTTCTACACGGTTTAAAATATAGGCTGTTGCCACACGTGTATCAGCGGTTACTAAGAAGATAATCGCACTCACGGTAGTCATCGCACGAACGAAGCTGGTGACCAATGCAGAAAGTAAAGCTGGTTTTAACAATGGTAAAACGATAAACCACAAGGTTTTCCATGAGCTACCTTTTAAAGAAAGAGACGCTTCATCGAGTGATTTATCTAATTGACCAAGACCAGCAATGGCTGCACGCATACCGATTGGTAAATCACGCATGACCATTGAGATGATCACGATGATGCTAGTACCCGTAATGTAAAGCGGCGCATTGTTAAAGGCTAAAATATAAGATACTCCTGCAACGGTTCCTGGTACGGCGAAGCAAAGCATGGTTAAAAACTCAAGGGATTTTTTACCTTGGAAATCTTTACGCACCACAATATACGCAATTAATAAACCGAAAAGTGCGGTCAATGGTGCGGCAATTCCTGCATAAATTAAGGTATTAATCAATGATGGCCATGCCCCATCACTTAAGCCTTGTCCGAATAACATCGCATAGTTTTTCAAGGTTAAGGTGTAATCTACCCCCCAGTTTACGGTGAAACTACCGTAGAAAATACTGCCGTATAACGCTAAGTTAAAGAGTACCCAGAAACCAAGCATACCGATGATGGTATATTTCAAGCCGGTTGGTAAATCTTGTACATCACCACGATAGGATTTACCTGAAACGGTCACATAGGAGCGATTACCAATCCAAATATATTGGATGATAAATACGGCTAATGAGAAGATTAAAAGCATAGAACCTAACGTACTTGCTGAAGCATAATCTAATTGTGAGCCTGCGATATAGAAGTAGATTTGTGTCGCGATTACGTCAAAGCTACCGCCCAGTACTAATGGGTTACTAAAGTCTGCTAAGGATTGGATAAACACGATTAAGAATGAGTTTGCCAATGCCGGACGTAGTAATGGGAAAATGATATTGAAGAATGTTTGGTAACGATTTGCACGTAAGGTGTAAGACGCTTCTTCAATTGATGGATGAACAGATTTTAATGCCCCATCTAAAATCATGAATGAAATCGGTGCAAAAGCAAGAATCTGTGCAATGGCAATCCCGTTGAAACCGTATAACCAGTTATGGTTCTCAAATCCAAATGTTGTGGATAAGAACTCAGTCACATAACCAGAACGGCCAAGCATTAATGTTACCCCTAAGCCCACAACGAATGGTGGAGTTACAATTGGTAAAATAGAGAAAATTTTACCAATGAATGCCGTTCTACGTGCAATGCGAGTGGTATAAAGTGCAAATGCTAAACCGAAAATCGTTGATACGATACCTACAAAGCCAGATAAGAATAACGAGTTACTAATAACACGTACAATATAGCTTTGAGTCAGAATTCTCATCACTTGTTGTGGTGCAAAGGTATCACCGTCATAGAACATAGACACAAAGATGGCCAATGTTGGATAAACGATGAAGAAGAAAATTAATAAGATAATGCAAAGTAAAGAGGCAATAATAAATTTATCCCCTTGCATTACTTTTAATTTGGCAAAGGAAAACGTGGCCAATGCAGTTAAACTCGCGATCAACACAATCACAGAATAACCCATGCTGACTTTATAAATTGTCGCACTGACAAAGATAAACAATGTCGCAGCAGCAACAAGATAAAGCTCAGCTTTTGCTTGCGTATCCTTCGGTAATTTAAGAAGTGGTATCAAACCGTATAAAAGAACCGGTAAAAACCATAATGCCGTAATATTTAACGAAGACCACCCCATTGCACCTAAGTATTCATCGCTTGTACTTTCAAACAAGCCATAATCTAATGCTTGGGAAGGCAGAATAAGAAATGCAATAACTGCAAGAATTATCCAAAAATTGGCAGATTGGATAATAGGAAGTTTATTTGCGTTCATACAACCTCGCATAAAAGAAAAAAGCGAAATAATATAATAGCTATTATTTCGCTATGTACACATCATTTATTTTGCTAATTTAACATCATCAACCCATTTGGTGATCAAACGTTTACGTAAATCACTTGAGCCGTATTTGTCAAAATCATAATTAATTAAATTGATGGATTTAAAATCGAGCGCATAAGGCGATTGTTCAGCGGTACTATTGGTTAAAATAGAATACGCTTCCCCTTTTTTCCAGGTTAACTCTTGCGCTTCTTTTGATAACGCCCAATCCACAAATAATTTCGCATTTTCAAGGTTTCTTGCACCTTTAATAATGCTTACGCCACCAATTTCATAGCCTGTACCTTCGCAAGGTACGACTAATTCCACTGGTGCACCTTTCGCTTTCTCTAAAGAATATTCATGTAAAAAACCAATTCCGATTGCGGTTTCACCACGTGCCGTATTACGGGTTGCCGTGTTACCAGATTTTGTATATTGGGAAACGTTTTTATTGAGTTCTTTGAGATATTTGAATGCTTCATCTTCACCCCAAAGTTGGATATAGGTCGCTAACTGAGTATAACCCGTTCCAGAACTTTGTGGATCGGCTGCTTGGATCTCATTACGATAAGCTGGATCAGCTAGATCTTTCCAACATTTTGGTGTTGGTAAATTAAGCTTTTTCAAACGCTCAGGATTGATACCAAAACCTAATACACCGAGATAAATCGCTGAAGAATAGTTGCCTTTAATTTTAGCAGGATCTCTAAACTGCTCAGGAATTTGTGCGAGATTTGGTGACTTATACGCTTCAAGTAAGCCCATTTCACCCGCTTGAGAATGAGGATCAAGCGTACCGCCATACCATACATCCCCTTGAGGGTTAGCTTTTTCAGCATCAATTTTGGCTAAAATTGTGCCTGTGCCACCACGGATAAAACTAGTTTTGATACCATATTTTTTCTCAAAAGCCATGGTTTCTTGCTCGCACATCGTATTTTGTGCACTACAATAAACAACTAAACGGCCTTCTGCTGCTGATGCGTGAGAGCTCAGTAACACGCCACCAAATACAACACCAGAAAGTGCTAAAGCAACGTTAGACATTTTCATTGGTTCACTCCTGTGTCTTTATAAAAATAAGATGAGTTGGCACTCATCGTAGTAACCCATCTTGTGGGTTTAAAATGCAAAGTGCGGTCAAAATTTCTCTGTTTTTAACCGCACTTTAAACATTATTTCGCTAATTTAACGTCTTGAACCCATTTTTCAATTAAGGCTTTGCGTTGTTCGGTTGCACCGTATTTTTCAAAGTCATAATTGATCAGGTTAAGTTTATTTGGATCAAACGCAGTTGGCGATTGTTCCGCTGTGGTGTTGGTTAAGATTTGTAAAGAATCACCTTGTTTCCACGCTAACTCTTGACCTTCTTTAGATAATGCCCAATCCACGAATAATTTTGCGTTATCGATGTTACGCGCACCTTTTAAGATACTCACGCCACCTAACTCGTAGCCTGTACCTTCACAAGGCACCACTAATTCCAACGGCGCACCTTGACGTTTTTCAAGTGCGTAATCGTGTAAGAAACCGATACCTACCGCAGTTTCACCACGTGCTGCATTACGAGATGGGGTTACACCTGATTTGGTGTATTGAGATACGTTTGGATGTAATGCTTTTAAGAAATCAAAGGCTTTCTCTTCGCCCCAAAGTTGAACGAAAGTTGCCAATGCGGTGTAAGCTGTACCCGCACTTTGTGGGTCAGCAATTTGCACTTCGCCTTTTAAGCGAGGATCGGTTAAATCTTTCCAGCATTTTGGTACTTCTTTAATGCCTAATTTAGCTAAACGCTCGGTATTCACACCAAAACCTAAGATACCCATGTAAATAGCAGATACATAATGTCCTTTGGTTTTCGCTGGATCACGGAAACGTTCTACGATTTCATCAATGTGTTTAGATTTATAAGGTTCGATTAAGCCTAATTCAGCCGCTTGTGCTTGAGGGTCGAATGTACCACCAAACCATACGTCTGCTTGCGGGTTATTTTTTTCTGCTTCAACTTTTGCGAAAGTACTGCCTGAACCGTTGCGAATAAATGAAGTTTTCACATCATATTTTTCGCCAAAGGCTTTCGTTGTCGTTTCACAAAGAATGTTGGTCGCACTACAATACACCACCAAACGCCCTTGAGCATTGACAGCAGATGATGTCATTAAACCTGCAGCTAAAAGTGCGGTTGAAATTGAGAGAGAAATTTTATTCATTTTCATCGTACACTCCTCATAAATAACACTGATGAAATAATAAAAACGAACACATCGTAAGCGAAAACGAAAAAAATTTCCGTGAAGTACTTCACAAATTTTAAAAATTAAAATAAAAAAAGAAAGGTGAATTTAAGCTGATTTTTCTTTATAATCCCAATAATTTTTACTTCCGTTTTTTGAGGACGTCCCATGTCAAACTCATCTTGTATTATTATCGCCATCACTGGTGCATCCGCTTCAGGCAAAAGTTCCATCGCTTCTACCGTTCATAAAGAACTTTGCAACGAGTTAGGTTGCCAAGAAATTGGGATTATTGCTGAAGACAGTTACTATAAAGATCAAAGCCATTTAGAGATGAGTGAGCGCATAAAAACAAACTATGACCATCCCAATTCAATGGATAGAGATTTACTCATTCAACACTTAAAAGACTTAAAAAACGGAACCGCCGTAGATATTCCTGTCTATAGTTATGTTGATCACACCAGAACAGGCGAAACCAAACACTTCACCCCGAAAAAAATTGTGATTTTAGAAGGCATCTTATTGCTTACTGATGAGCGAGTTCGCCAATTAGCCGATATTTCTGTATTCGTGGATACCCCATCAGATATTTGTTTTATCCGTCGTTTACAACGTGATATGGAAGAACGTGGCCGTTCATTACAATCTGTTATTGACCAATACCGCGCAACCGTTCGTCCAATGTTCTTACAATTTATTGAGCCATCCAAACAATATGCAGATATCGTGATTCCTCGCGGTGGTAAAAACCGTATTGCAATTAATATGTTAAAAGCTCAAATTCTTCATTTATTAAACGAAAAATAGGAAAAATCATGCGTCTTTGCGATACCGATATCGAACGCTATCTAGATGATGGCATTATTTCTTTAACGCCTCGTCCTGACAACGACAAAATCAATGGTGCAACCATCGATGTGCGTTTAGGCAATTCATTTCGCGTATTTCGTGAACATTCAGCCCCATATATTGATTTAAGTGGCCCGAAAGAAGAAGTGTCAGCTCAACTTGAATCGGTGATGAGTGATGAGATCATTATCGGTGATGATGAGGCTTTCTTCTTACACCCGGGTATGTTGGCGCTAGCGACCACATTGGAGTCTGTGAAACTCCCTGCCAATATTATCGGTTGGTTAGATGGTCGCTCTTCACTTGCTCGTTTAGGGTTAATGGTACATGTTACCGCTCATCGTATCGACCCAGGTTGGGAAGGTAAAATTGTGTTGGAATTCTACAACTCCGGCAAATTACCTTTAGCATTGCGTCCTAATATGGTGATTGGAGCATTAAGTTTCGAAGTGTTAAGCGGCCCGGCAGCGCGCCCTTACACCAGCCGTAAAGATGCCAAATATAAACATCAGCAAAATGCGGTGGCTAGCCGAATTAATGAGGACTAATCTATGAAAAAGATCGCAATTAGCCTGTTGATCGTGCTGTTTGCGATCTTTGCTTTTTTTTATGCACAAATTCAAAAACTGGAAACAGTTATTACTACCACGCTAGCTCAGCATGAAACTACCTTCCAAGAGTTTAATGTGGGTATTTTCCCTAAGCCGTATATTTCCTTTAACAACGTTCAACATAATCAAATAAGTATTGAAAAAATAACTGGAAAATTTTCTCTGCCATCATTAGTTTTGAGTGATGCTCAACTACAAGAATTAGTTGCTCAAAATATCAAGTTATCCCCAAAGGCACAAAACTCAGCAAATGTTCAAGTGCATTTCAACGGTTTCCCACTTAATTATATTACTAGTGATGATATTCCATTTAGCACAACAACTCTCATTACTGTTGAACTAGCAAAACCACTTTATGGCAGTAATAGAATCTTTAATTTTCGTTTTATCAAAGGTCATATTACTCTCCGTCGGGAAAGTGAATCTCTTATTCAATTTGATCATGTTCAATTCAATCAGCAAGACCTGGGCTATATTGAAATTCATGCAGATTTAACAAAGCCACAGAAACGTGCCATTGCTTACATTAAACCTAGATGCACCACAAATTGTCTTGCTGTACTCAAATTTGATAGCTATCTACAAAAAAGTGCGGTCAATTTTTCTGGTAAAAATTTTCCTTTAACGCAGTTGTTAGCTTTACTTAATTTCCCGCAAACCATGACAGGTACGAGTGATTTTAACACTCAATTAGCCTTTACAAACTCAGAATTAATCGAAGGGAAATTTGATTTTAATGCACGTGATGGCGAGCTTTTAGGATTGAATTTATTAGATATGGCGGCACAGTATTTACCAATTAATTACAACAGTGATTTAACTGCGAGCAGAAATATGAATACGCCTTACGAGCGTTTTGAGTCAAATCTTTCGCTTGAAAACCACTTACTCACAGTGGATAAAATGAGCTTAAAAACAACCGCACTTTTAGGTGAAGGTTCTGGAGCCATTGATTTAGATAATGTACAATGCGACGTCAATTTAACTTTAAGATCAACTGACGAAAAATACAAAAAACTCGCGTTACCTATTCGCTTTTTCGATAGCTGTTACGCCCCACAATATAAGTTAAATATTGATAAAAATTTCCGTCACCAACTTAAGGAATTAATTAAAGAGAAATTAAAATAATGTCGTTTTACCAAAAAGCAGAAAAAACTCAATTTTGGCGCGTAGTTATCATGGCTTGCGCCGCTTTTATTTTTAATACCACGGAATTTGTACCCGTTGCTTTACTCACCGATATTGGACAAAGCTTTAATATGCAAACCTCTGATGTCGGCTTAATGATGACCGTTTATGCGTGGACCGTTCTCATCATGTCCCTGCCGGCAATGCTCGCCACAGGAAAAATGGAACGTAAAAGCTTACTCGTTAAGCTTTTCATCATTTTTATCATCGGGCATATTCTTTCTGTAATTGCATGGAATTATTGGATTCTTCTTATTGCCCGTATGTGTATCGCGGTGGCCCATTCCGTATTCTGGTCCATCACCGCCTCTTTAGTGATGCGCGTTGCGCCTAAAAATAAAAAGACACAAGCAATTGGTATGTTAGCCATTGGCACATCACTGGCTACGATTCTCGGTTTGCCACTAGGACGACTAGTCGGTCAACTTGTGGGATGGCGCATTACCTTTGCGATTATTGGTATATTAGCTTTGGTGATAATGTTCTTAATTATTCGTTTATTACCAACGTTACCGAGTAAAAATGCTGGGTCAGTTTCAAGTTTGCCTATTTTGGCTAAACGTCCACTATTAATTGGACTTTATGCAACCACGGTAATTATTGTTTCGGCCCACTTTACAGCCTACACCTACATTGAGCCATTTATGATTCAAATTGGACAGATGGATCCTAATCTAGCCACAATGATTCTCTTGGTCTTTGGTATTTCAGGTGTAACAGCGAGTGTGATTTTTAACCGATTATACCGTTTAGGTGCCGCACAATTTATTATCCATGCGATACTGTTATTAGTGCTTTCTTTAGGATTTATGCTTACTTCAGCTGGCTATACCGCAACAATGTTTGCCTTATCCTTTATTTGGGGAATTGGCATTTCCTGCATTGGTTTAGCACTACAAATGCGTGTATTGCAACTTGCTCCCGATGCCACTGACGTAGCAACAGCCATTTTCTCAGGTATTTTTAATGCAGGTATTGGTGCGGGAGCGCTCTTCGGGAATCAAATTATGCGACATGTAGGACTTGAATACATTGGCTTTAGTGGCGCTGCATTAGCCATTATTGCACTAGGTATCTTCGTCTTCTTCAACTTACGCTATCGCAATCAAAACAGCTAAAAAAATGACCGAACTTACTCAAGTGCGGTCATTTTCTTTTCTCTTTTCTAATCAAGATGGAAGCAAGCAATGAGCTTACCATCAGGATATTTTTCCAATTTAGGCTGTTCATTTCGACATTTATCCGTTGCTTTCCAACAACGCGGATTGAATGCACAACCTTTTGGCGGATTAATCGGGCTTGGTAATTCTCCGGTTAATTTAATCCGTTGACGACGTAATTCAGGTGACAATCTTGGTGTCGCTGAAAGCAACGCTTGCGTATAAGGATGTTGTGGATTTTTAAAGATCTGCTCTTTTGTGCCCATTTCAACACAACGACCTAAATACATCACCATCACTTCATCAGCAATGTGTTCAACCACCGAAAGATCATGGGAAATAAACACATAAGATAAACCTAGCTCTGCTTGCAAATCCATCATCAAATTCAGCACTTGCGCACGAACAGATACGTCTAACGCAGAAACCGGTTCATCCGCTACAACTACGTCAGGATCAAGCATTAAACCACGAGCAATCGCGATACGCTGACGTTGACCACCCGAAAACATATGTGGATAGCGATCATAAAACTCGGCACGCAATCCCACTTTTGCCATCATCGATAAGACTTTTTCTTTGCGTTCTTTAGCCGATAATTTGGTATTAATGACTAGTGGTTCTTCCAAAATTGTGCCAATTTTCTTACGCGGGTTCAGTGATGCATAAGGGTTTTGAAACACGATTTGGATTTTCTGACGGCGCAATGCTTTCGTTTCGTGATCATTCACTAAGAAATTTTGCCCGTTGTAATACAACTCACCTTCTGTCGGTTCTTCTATCATCGTCAAAAGACGACCTAGTGTTGATTTACCACAACCTGACTCCCCTACCACAGCAAGGGTTTTGCCACGTTCTAAGGAAAAAGACACGCCATCTAATGCTTTCACTTGCTGTGTTTTCGCAAACATCCCTTTTTTGACAGGATAATATTTTTTCAGCCCAATGGCATTGAGCAATGATGCATTTTCTTGTGCGACATTAGACATTGCTAGGTTCTCCTTGGGCATTTAATGGGGTGTGACATTTAACCTGTCGATTTCCTACTTGGCGTAATTCAGGTTCCACACGTCGACAAAGATCCGTTGCATACGGACAGCGTGGATTTAGCAAACAACCTTGTGGGCGATCGTATTTACCTGGCACCACACCGGGTAAAGATTGCAAACGAGATTTACCTTCTGCAAACTCTGGTAAAGAACGCAATAACGCTTGAGTGTAAGGATGTTTTGGTTCACGGAAAATATCTTCTGCTCGTCCTTCTTCCACTACTTGTCCTGCATACATCACAATAATACGATGCGCCGCTTCTGCAACTAACGCAAGATCGTGCGTAATCAGAATCAACGACATACATTCTTTTTGCTGTAACTCAAGCAACAAATCTACAATTTGAGCTTGAATGGTCACATCCAGTGCGGTGGTTGGTTCATCTGCAATGAGCAATCTCGGTTTACATGCAATCGCCATAGCAATCATAACGCGTTGGCTCATCCCGCCAGAAAGCTGATGCGGATAAACATCAATACGTGATTCAGGATCAGGAATACCGACTAAACGCAATAGCTCTAAGGTGCGCTCACGACGTTCTTTTTTGCTGCCGCCTTGATGCGCCTTAATCGCTTCCATAATTTGGAAACCCACCGTATAAGCCGGATTTAAGCTTGTCATCGGGTCTTGGAAGATCATGGCAATATCTGCCCCAACTAATTCCCGCTTTTCTTTTGGCGGTAAGCTTAAGAGATCTTTACCTTCAAATTCTAGGCCTTTCGCTGAAACACGCCCTGGAAAATCAATCAAGCCCATCACTGCAAGGGAGCTCACTGATTTTCCTGAGCCCGACTCTCCAACAATGCCTAATACTTCGCCTTGATTAACTTGGTAGCTAATGCGATCTACCGCTTTAAAAGGTGCTTTTTCATCACCAAAGTGAACAGAAAGCTCTTTTACATCTAATAATGCCATTCTGCCCCCTATTGTTTTAATTTTGGATCGAGTGCATCACGCAACCCGTCACCCATTAAGTTAAATGCTAAAACAAGCGATAAAATCACTAAACCTGGAATAGTAACCAACCAGTTTGCAGCCTGCATAAAGCTACGTGATTCAGATAACATAGTACCCAATTCTGGCGTTGGTGGTTTTGCACCTATACCTAGGAAACCTAAAGTGGCTAACTCTAAAATCGCGTTAGAAATCCCCATCGTCATTTGTACAATGAGAGGCGCAAGGCAATTCGGTAAAATCACAATAAACATTAAACGTAATACGCTCGCTCCCGCTACGCGAGAAGAGGTGACGTAATCTCTATTTTTCTCGTTTAAGACAGCAGCACGCGTTAAACGTACATAGCTTGGAATTGAAACCACGGCGATCGCCAACGTCGCATTCGTTAAAGAAGGCTCTAAAATTGACACTACCACAATGGTTAAAAGCAAGTTTGGTATAGCCAACATAATGTCAATAAAACGAACAATTAATGTGTCTAATGCCCCGCCATAATAACCGGCAAGTAAGCCAAGACTCGTCCCTAAAATGCAAGATAAAATCACAATAATGAAACCCGCAAAAACAGAAATGCGCGTACCATAAATAATACGAGAAAGAATATCTCGCCCAATATCATCTGTACCGAGCAAATAAGCGGAATTACCACCTTCATACCAAGCTGGCGGTAACAATAAAGCTGAACGATTTTGTTCGATAGGATCAAAAGGTGCTATCCAAGGGGCAAAAATACTGATTAATGACACAGCAAGGATAAAAGTGAGCCCAATCACCGCCCCTTTATTTTGTTTGAAATAAAACCAAAACTCCTGCAACGGTGTGCGAGGTGCGAAGGTTTCAATAGGTAAAGTTTGTTCCGTCATTAATAAGGCTCCTTATTGATGGCGAATACGTGGGTTTACCACGCCATAAAGTAAATCGATCGTCAAATTCACCACAATAATAATTGTAGCAATAATCAACACGGCGCCTTGTAAGACGGGATAATCGCGATTGGTAATCGCATCAATAATCCATTTACCAATGCCCGGCCATGAGAAAATTGTTTCGGTTAAAACCGCACCGGATAATAGCTGTCCTACAATCAAGCCCACCACGGTTACAACAGGGATAAGCGCATTACGTAGTGCATGTACAATCACAATTCGGGTATAACTTAAGCCTTTCGCTTTTGCAGTACGAATATAATCTTCGCCTAATACTTCCAACATCGAAGAACGTGTCATTCGGGTAATCACCGCAAGTGGAATGGTACCTAATACAATAGCAGGGAGAATCAATGACTTAACTGCATTTTCAAAAGCGCCAGGCACACCAGAAAGCCAAGTATCGATTAACATAAAACCGGTTGGTGTATCGATCCAGAAGCTATCTTCTAAACGTCCCCCTTGTGGTAAATTTAACCAAGGCGAAACATATAAGATCAAAATCAATCCCCACCAGAAAATTGGCATGGAATAACCCGTTAAGGACATGGCTGTCACAGTATGAGAAATCCAGCTATCTTTTTTGACAGCCGCAATCGTTCCTAGTGTAATGCCGGCAATTAATGACCAAAATAGCGCAAAGAAAGCCAATTCAAACGTGGCAGGGAAAAGTGTGAAAAACTCAGTCAGAACAGGTTGTCGAGTACGGAATGATTCACCGAAATCGCCTTGTATTACATTGCCAATATAGTTGAAATATTGCTGATACAACGGTAAATCCAGACCAAGTTGTTTCATCATTTGTTGATGAACTTCTGGCGTTAAACCTCGCTCCCCCATCATAATCTCCACAGGATCACCCGGAATAAAATGAATGAGAGCAAAAGTTACAAAAGTAATGGCGATAAAGGTAGGAATCACCATTAAAATACGTTTTAAAATAAATTTAAACATCTACTTCCCACATGATAAAAGTGCGGTCGTTTCTGCGAACGTTTTCGCACTGGCATATTGAATATGAACACTAATATCCATACTCGTTGCAATAAAATTCTCCCGATTCTACCGCACTTTTTCTAATTTTGCCAAATGCGCAATCAGCCACTTAATGCCTTGAGCTTGGAAAGCGATTTGTAAACGAGTGTTATTGTCTGAACCTTCAACGTTTATAACTGTGCCAAAACCAAACTTTTCATGTTTCACTTTTTGTCCCATTTTCCATTCATTTTCAGGCAAACTCGTGCTTAAACTCCCTACTTTCGCTTGGTTTAATGCTCGAGTCACCGTTCCGCGCAAACGGATTTCTTGAATACACTCTGGTGGCAATTCTGTAATAAAACGCGAAGGTAAATGGCGTTCTTCTTTCGTGTAAACTCGACGGCTTTCCGCATAACAAATGGTGAGTTTTTGCTTAGCTCGAGTAATGCCCACATAAGCAAGGCGACGTTCTTCCTCCAAACGTCCGGGCTCTTCAAACGAACGGAAACTTGGGAATACGCCCTCTTCTACCCCCACCATAAATACGCGCGGGAACTCCAAGCCTTTTGCAGAGTGTAAGGTCATCATTTCCACACAAGATTGATGCGGCGAAGCCTGCTCTTCTCCCGCTTCTAAAGAAGCATGAGTTAAAAAGGCGGTAAGATCGGTCATATCCTCTGCTTCATCAGGTTTGATAAATTCTCGGGTTGCCGTCACTAATTCTTCTAAGTTTTCAATACGTACTTCACCTTTCTCGCCTTTTTCCTGTTTATACATATCGTATAAGCCAGAATGTTTAATCACAAAATCAGTTTGTGCAAACAGTGGCATCTCGGCTGTATCCACCTGTAAAGAATTAATCAACTCCTGGAAACGCAACAATGCGGTTGAAGCACGTCCCGTTAGCATATTTTCTTGTGTGGCCACTTGTACTGCTTGCCATAAGGTAATTTGACGTTCACGGGTTAAATTTCGTAACACATCTAAAGTACGATCGCCAATACCACGCGTAGGCGTATTAATCACACGTTCAAACGCGGCATCATCTTGACGATTATTAATTAAACGTAAATATGCCAACGCATCTTTAATTTCTTGGCGTTCGAAGAATCGCATCCCGCCATAAATCCGGTAAGGAATTTGGCAACGAATCAAGGCTTCTTCAATGACACGAGATTGGCTATTGCTACGATATAAAACAGCACAATCATCTAATTTTCCACCGTCATCTACCCAGTTTTGGATTTGAGATGCCACAAATTTAGCTTCATCTAATTCATTAAATGCTGCGTAAATACCCACTGGCTCACCCATTTCACCGTCGGTCCATAAATTCTTACCGAGACGATCGCTATTATTCGAAATAAGTTGGTTGGCACTTTTCAGAATATTGCCGGTAGAACGATAATTTTGCTCCAAACGAATAGTTTCAGCGCTGAAATCTTTTAGGAATTTTTGAATATTTTCGACTTGCGCACCACGCCATCCATAAATGGATTGGTCATCATCGCCCACAATCATCACTTTACCCGTATTACCCGCAAGAATTTTGATCCAGGCATATTGGATTTTATTGGTATCTTGAAACTCATCCACCAAAATGTGCTGAAAACGTTGCTGATAGCGCTGCAAAATCACGGGCTTTTTAGCAAATAATTCATATGCACGAATTAATAATTCAGCAAAATCTACCAAGCCCGCACGATCACAAGTATCTTGATAAATTTGATAAATCTTAATCCACTCTTTTTCCTGGCGATCACCAAAATCATTAATATCTTGCGGTCTTAAACCTTCATCTTTTTTATTATTGATATACCAGCACGCTTGTTTCGGTGGAAATGCTTTATCGTCATAATTGTGCAATTTCATCAAACGTTTTACTAAACGAAGTTGGTCTTCAGAATCCAAAATTTGGAAATCTTGTGGCAAGTTCACATCTAAATGGTGAGCGCGTAATAATCGATGGGCAATGCTATGGAATGTCCCAATCCACATGCCAAATAAATTGGATTGAGCATGTTTGGACAAGGTATCTTGAATACGATGGCGCATTTCAGCAGCCGCTTTATTAGTAAAGGTTACTGCCATAATGCTGCCTTCAGAAATATTTTCTACGGCAATCAACCAGGCAATACGGTGAGTCAGTACGCGAGTTTTACCACTTCCGGCCCCCGCAAGCACAAGGTAATTGCCAAGTGGTGCTGCCACCGCTTCACGTTGTTTATCATTCAAGCCATCAAGTAATTCTGAAATATCCATTGCTCTTATTTTAATCTGGTTAAATTTACAGGGGATTATAGTGGGAATTATGTGTTTAAACAATCCCAATATTTACAAATTTCCTCCGCCCGCTTATATTAGCAATATCAAATAATTACTAAACATTGACGAAGTTAAAGGAGACACAATGTCAATAAAAACCACATTAAAATTAACCGCACTTTCAGCCCTAACCGCTCTCGCGTACACTTCTCATGCACAGGCTGAAGGCAAACTCACCGTATATTGCAGTGTACAAAATGTAGTATGCGAAAAAGTCACTCAAGCCTTTAGTAAAAAATACAATGTAGATGCACAATTTGTGCGTAATAGTACAGGCGTCGTATTAGGCAAAATTAAAGCTGAAAAAGAAAACCCACAAGCTGATTTCTGGTTTGGTGGCACCATTGAACCTCATCTTCAAGCGGCTGAATTAGACTTACTTGAATCCTATCGTTCCCCATTACAAAAAGACATCATGCCGCAATTTAAATCTTTAATGGAGCAACGCGGTAATTTCACTTCTGTTATTTACTTAATGGAACTTGGTATTGGGGTAAATACTAAGAAATTAAAGGAATTGAATATTCCTGCACCAAAATGTTATGCAGATCTACTAAAACCTGAATATCAAGGGCAAATTCAATACCCAGATCCCCGTGTTTCCGGCACCGGTTACTCGCTTATCAGTACGTTTTCCACCTTATGGGGAGAAGAAAAAGCTTTTGACTATCTGAAAAAATTAGAACCCAATCTAATGCAACATACCAAAACAGGTCTTGCGAGCAACTATTTGGCTAACGGTACCGTAGCAATTGATTTAGGTTTTATGTTGGTTTATCCACGTGAGAAGAAAAATGGTGCACCAGTTGAAGGCATTTTACCATGCGAAGGCGTGGGCTATTCTTTAGGCGGGGCAAGCATCATTAAAGGAGCTAGAAACCTTGATAATGCCAAACTGTTTATGGATTTCGTGCTAAGCAAAGAAGCCCAAGAAATTCCTTGGAAAGAATCAGACTCTTATCAACTTCCAACTAATATCCATGCAGAACCTGCACCAGGTTTCCTACCAGCTAGCAAATTAAAACTGGTAGATATTGATTTTATGAAATTCGGTACAGATCAAGAAGGCAAACGCCTTACCCAACGTTGGGTTTCTGAAGTACTCTTAGAGGGTAAATCACCAAAAGAATAAAAGGAATAAACAAAAAGTGCGGTCAAAAATCATGATGTTTTTTGACTGCACTTTTTTATAGATAAAACTTAAGCTAAAACCAACCGCTCTTTCCCCGCATAGATATTGGCTTTTCCTGGGCGAGCAAAGCCGATAAGGGAAAGATTGTGTTGTTCGGCCATATTGACAGCAAGATCTGTCGCAGCAGAAATCGCAACAAGTAATTCGATACCACAAGCTACCGATTTTTGAACCATTTCATAACTGGCTCGGCTTGAAACAAGTACGAATCCTTGCGGTTGATTTTGTTTAGCATGCCAGCCGATTAATTTATCTAGCGCAACATGTCGCCCTACATCCTCTCGAATCGCCAGTAAATTACCAGACAAATCAAAAAAAGCCGCTGCATGTGTTGCACCTGTTTCTTTCCCGAGTTTTTGATTAGCTTGTAATTGTTCTAAGCAGCCATCTAATAAATTTAAATTAAATTGGAAAGTGCGGTCTAATTCTGGCAATTTTTTATAAACTTGTGAGATTTGTTCTGTGCCGCAAATGCCACATCCTGTTCTGCCTGTTAATGTTCGACGATGATCTTTCAATGCCACAAATTGGCGGCTAGATAATTCAATTTGCACTTCAATACCATTGCATACTTCCACCACATCAATACCATAAATATCCGCTTTTTTCTCAATAATGCCTTCTGCGAGTGAAAAGCCTAAAGCAAAATCCTCTAAATCTTGTGGAGAACACATCATGACGGTATGCGCAATACCATTATAGACAAGAGAAACAGGGACTTCCGCAGCTAGACTATCTTGTTTTTCAATGAAAAGTGCGGTCGGATTTTCAGGTGTTTTTTTAAAAAAATTGATTGTTTTTTGGATTATCCAGTGCATTATTTTTCCCAATAAAATAGTTGTAGCAAAATGTTACTTTTTTTTAACAAAAAATGCTTGTTTTGTGATCTAGCTCAAGTTTTAAAACGATTATAACAAGTTTTGATTATAGATTTCAGGTTAAAAAATAGTTAAAATTATCCTTGTTTAAATTGGTCATTATTATAGCCGATTTAATGGTTGATACGTTATTTTAACGAAATCAAATAAATTATCTATACGAATTTATACTATCAAAATATCTTAACGGTTCGCCGTTATGAAGGAGTGATTATGCAGGTCTCTAGACGTAAGTTCTTTAAGATCTGTGCAGGTGGTATGGCGGGGACGTCTGCGGCAATGTTGGGCTTTGCACCATCATCTGTTTTAGCAGCGCCACGTGAGTACAAATTATTACGGGCATTTGAATCCCGTAACACCTGTACATATTGTTCTGTAAGCTGTGGTATGTTGCTATATAGCACAGGTAAACCTTACGATTCCTTAAGCAGCCACACAGGTACCAATACCCGTTCTAAATTATTCCACCTTGAAGGTGACCCAGACCATCCGGTAAGCCGTGGTGCGTTGTGTCCGAAAGGTGCAGGCGCGTTAGACTATGTTAATAGTGAAAGTCGCGTACTATATCCTGAATATCGTGCACCAGGTTCTGACAAGTGGGTTCGTCTTTCTTGGGAAGAAGCGATCAAACGCGTTTCTCGTTTATTAAAAGATGACCGTGATGCTAACTTTGTTGAAAAAGACGCAAGTGGCAAAACTGTTAACCGTTGGACAACTACAGGTATTATGACCGCCTCTGCCACGAGTAATGAGGCCGCACTTCTTACCCATAAATGGGTTCGAATGATGGGCATAGTGCCGATGTGTAACCAAGCGAATACTTGACACGGACCAACGGTAGCAAGTCTTGCTCCATCATTTGGTCGCGGTGCCATGACAAACAACTGGGTTGACATCAAAAACGCCAATCTTATTATCGTTCAAGGCGGTAACCCTGCTGAAGCTCACCCTGTTGGCTTCCGTTGGGCGATCGAGGCGAAGAAAAACGGTGCTAAAATCATCGTGGTTGATCCTCGCTTTAACCGTACAGCGTCTGTAGCTGACCTTCATGCGCCAATTCGTTCTGGTACTGATATCGCATTCTTAATGGGTGTGATCCGTTACCTATTGGAAACCAATCAAATCCAACACGAATACGTTAAACACTATACCAATGCTTCATTCTTAATTGATGAAGGCTTCAAATTTGAAGATGGTTTATTCGTAGGTTTTGATGAAGAAAAACATGCTTACGATAAATCAAAATGGAATTACCAATTTGATGAAAATGGTTTTGCCAAACGTGATATGACCTTACAAGATCCACGTTGTGTGATTAATATCTTGAAAGATCACGTTTCTCGCTATACCCCAGAAATGGTTGAGCGTATCACAGGCGTCAAACAAAAAACCTTCTTACAAATCTGTGAAGAGATTGGTAAAACCTCTGCTCCAAACAAAACTATGACGCACTTATATGCGTTAGGTTTAACTGAGCATACAATTGGTACACAAAACATTCGCTCAATGGCAATGATCCAATTACTCTTAGGTAACATGGGTATGCCAGGCGGTGGTATTAATGCATTACGTGGACACTCAAACGTTCAAGGTACAACAGATATGGGCTTATTGCCGATGTCTTTACCAGGTTATATGCGTCTACCAAATGACAAAGATAGCTCTTACGAACAATACATTAATGCGATTACGCCAAAAGATATCGTACCAAACCAAGTAAACTACTATCGTAATACGTCGAAATTCTTCGTGAGTCTGATGAAAACGTTCTATGGTGATAAAGCAACCAAAGAAAATGGTTGGGGTTTCGATTTCTTACCAAAAGCAGATCGTTTATACGATCCTATCACTCATGTTAAGTTAATGAATGATGGCAAATTGAACGGTTGGATTTTACAAGGTTTCAACGTATTAAACTCATTACCGAACAAAAACAAAACTGTTGCAGGTATGAGCAAATTGAAATTCTTAATCGTAATGGATCCGCTTCAAACTGAATCTTCTGAATTCTGGAAAAACTTTGGTGAATCAAACGATGTAAATCCAGCAGATATTCAAACTGAAGTATTCCGTTTACCAACTACTTGTTTCGCAGAAGAAGATGGCTCTATTTCCAACTCCGGTCGTTGGGCACAATGGCACTGGAAAGGCTGTGACCAACCAGGTGAAGCACTACCAGATGTTGAAATTCTTTCTATGATTCGTGAAGAAATGCATCATCTTTATCAAAAAGAAGGTGGTCGTGGTATTGAATCTTTCGAAGCGATGACTTGGAACTATGCACAACCGCATGCACCAAGCTCCACAGAGTTAGCAAAAGAATTAAATGGTTATGCTCTTGAAGATCTTTTAGATGCTAACGGTAATGTGGTTTATAAGAAAGGTCAATTACTTAACGGATTCGCTCACTTACGTGATGATGGTACAACCTCTGCAGGTAACTGGATATACGTAGGTCAATGGACTGAAAAAGGTAACCAAATGGCAAACCGTGACAATTCTGACCCTTCAGGTTTAGGTTGTACATTAGGTTGGGGCTTCGCATGGCCGGCAAACCGCCGTGTTCTTTATAGCCGTGCTTCACTTGATATTAACGGTAATCCTTGGGATAAACACCGTCAATTAATCAAATGGAACGGTAAAAACTGGAACTGGCATGATGTGGCTGACTATGGTACACAACCACCGGGTTCTGATGCAGGTCCATTCATTATGTCTGCAGAAGGTGTAGGCCGTTTATTTGCAGTAGATAAAATTACAAGTGGTCCAATGCCTGAGCACTATGAACCAATTGAAAGCCCAATTGATACTAACCCACTGCATCCAAGTGTAGTCTCTGATCCGACAGTTCGTATCTATAAAGAAGACCGCGAATTTATCGGCTCAAATAAAGACTTCCCATATGTGGCAACGACTTATCGTTTGACCGAGCACTTCCACAGTTGGACGGCTCAATCTGCATTAAATATCATCGCTCAACCACAACAATTCGTGGAAATCGGTGAAAAATTAGCTGCAGAAAAAGGTATCCAAAAAGGTGATATGGTGAAAATTACTTCTCGCCGTGGCTACATTAAAGCCGTCGCAGTCGTAACGAAACGTTTGAAAGATTTAGAAGTCGATGGACGTACCGTACACCATATAGGCCTTCCAATTCACTGGAATATGAAAGCCTTAAATGGTAAAGGTAATCGTGGTTTCTCCACCAATACCTTATCACCATCTTGGGGTGAATCGGTTACACAAACACCAGAATATAAAACATTCTTGGTAAATATCGAGAAGGCGGAGGCATAATATGGCAGGAAGTGGTCAAGGCGTTCAATCGCAAGACATTATCAAGGTCTCCGCTACGTCTGGTTTTACGCCAGCACCTCAAGCGCGAGATCATAAAGTTGAAGTAGCAAAATTAATCGACGTATCCACCTGTATCGGTTGTAAAGCCTGTCAGGTGGGCTGTTCAGAGTGGAATGATATCCGTTCTGACGTCAATGCAAAATGTGTGGGGATCTACGATAACCCAGTAGATCTCAATGCAAAAGCATGGACGGTAATGCGCTTTAACGAAGTAGAAGAAAATGATCGTTTAGAATGGTTAATCCGTAAAGATGGTTGTATGCACTGTTCAGAACCAGGCTGTTTAAAAGCTTGTCCTGCACCAGGTGCAATCATCCAATATGCGAACGGTATCGTGGATTTCCAATCTGATAAATGTATCGGTTGTGGTTACTGTATCGCAGGTTGTCCGTTCAACATTCCACGTATGAACCCAGACGATAACCGCGTGTACAAATGTACCCTTTGTGTGGATCGTGTTTCTGTAGGCCAAGAACCGGCTTGCGTGAAAACATGCCCAACAGGTGCAATTCGTTTTGGTTCTAAAGAAGAAATGAAACTCTACGCAGAACAACGTGTTGCTGACTTAAAATCACGTGGTTACGAAAATGCAGGTATCTACGACCCTGAAGGTGTGGGTGGTACACACGTAATGTATGTATTACACCATGCTGATAAACCAGAACTTTATTCCGGTCTTCCTAAAGATCCACAAATTGACCTCACCGTCACTGTGTGGAAAGATATCTTGAAACCGGTAGCTGCTGTGGCAATGGGTGGTTTAGCGCTTGCTGAAATCGGTCACTACTTAGCTGTAGGTCCAAACGTGGAAGAAGATGTAGAAGATCATCACCACGAATTTGAAGAAGAAGAAGAAGATAAAAAAGGGGGCAAAGATGAGTAAGATTGAGATTAGCAATGATACTCGAATCATTCGTCATAGAACGCCTGCTCGTTTTAGCCACTGGCTACTCGTAATCTGCTTCTTTATGACGATGTTCACTGGTGTGGCTTTCTTCTTCCCAGATTTTGCGTGGTTAACTGAGATTTTAGGTACCCCGCAACTGGCGCGAGCAATTCACCCGTTCACCGGTATCATTATGTTTGTTGCCTTTATTTTCCTTGGCTATCTTTACTGGGATCACAACATTCCAGAGAAAAACGATATCCGCTGGTTAAAAGGCATGGTTGAAGTATTGAAAGGAAATGAACACGCTGTTGCTTATAACGGTAAGTATAACCTTGGTCAAAAAATGTTATTCTGGACATTGAACTTGGCGATGGTTACCTTGCTTGTAACCGGCATCATTATGTGGCGTCAATTTTTCTCGCACTACTTCTCTATTCCGGTATTACGTTTTGCGATTTTACTTCACTCACTAAGTGCATTCATGTTGTTCACCGGTATCTTGGTACACATGTACATGGCATTCTGGGTGAAAGGCTCCATTCGTGGTATCGTGGAAGGTTGGGTAACCGTTCGCTGGGCGAAAAAACACCACCCGAAATGGTATAACGAAGAAGTACTTCCTAAGCTAGAAGAAGACCTTAAAAACGAAGCTGAAGGTAAAAAAGTAAAAACCAAAGCATTGTTCAAAGGTATCAATGGCTAAAATCAAAAAGTGCGGTTAAAATTGACCGCACTTTTTCTTATAAATACTTAAGAGACAATTATGAGTATCAAAATCTTATCTGCAGACGAAATCAAACAAAAAACGAATTCATACGATATTCCGCCTGTTTTGTTTGCTAACCCTAAAAATCTTTATCAACGTCGTGCAAAACGTTTAAGAGAATTAGCGAAAGATCATCCATTGGCTGATTATTTACTCTTTGCTGCAGATGTTGTGGAAAGCCAATTAAGCGTATTTGAAAAAAATCCATTAGAAAAACAGCATTTCGATAATTTAGATGAACTTGAACCGTTAAATACTAAAACATTTAAACGCTCAAGCATTTGGATTGAATATCTCAAAGAAATTTTACATAGCATTAAACCAAAAGCAAATGAACAGGTTCTTGCTACAATTGAGAATCTTGAAAAAGCCTCTGATAAAGAGCTTGAAGAAATGGCTAGCCATCTTTTAAACCAAGAATTTAATTTGGTGAGCACTGATAAAGCTGTCTTTATTTGGGCTGCGCTTTCTCTTTATTGGCTACAACTGGCTCAACAAATTCCTCATAACAGTCGCCAAGAAGGAACTGACAATCTACATTACTGCCCTGTTTGTGGTTCTGCGCCAGTATCAAGTGTTGTCCATATCGGTACTTCACAAGGTTTACGCTATTTGCACTGCAATCTCTGTGAAAGTGAGTGGAATTTAGTGCGTGCACAGTGCACAAACTGCAATGAACACAAAAATCTTGAAATGTGGTCATTAAATGAAGAGCTTGCTCTTGTTCGTGCTGAAACCTGTGGCGATTGCCAAAGCTATTTAAAAATCATGTTCCAAGAAAAAGATCCGAATGTTGAAGCGGTAGCAGATGATTTAGCATCAATTTTCTTAGATATTGAAATGGAAGAAAAAGGCTTCGCACGCAGTGGATTAAATCCATTTGTCTTCCCAGCAGAAGAAGTGTAATGTCTTATTTTTCAGATAAACAAAGTGCGGTTAAAATTGACCGCACTTTTGCATTCTAGAGATAACATGCCATCACGACAGCATTTTCTCGTCCACCATCTGGTTTGGGATAATAATTCTTACGAATATCAACCTCATTAAACCCTAACTTTTCATAAAGGAAACGAGCAGGATTCGATTCACGCACTTCAAGCCAAAGCGTTTGAATACCTTTCTCTTTAAGCTTATCCATTAAACCTTGCAATAAAAACGAACCGTAGCCCTTTCCTTGTTGAGCTGGGTCAATCGCAATATTGAATAGTGTGGCTTCATCTAATACCGTTTGGCAAATAGCAAAACCCAGCACTTGCTCCTTTTCCACTAATTTCAAATTGAGATAACGTTCGCCGACATTATTTTTCAATGTTCCCAATGACCAAGGCACTAGGTGTGCGGCTTGTTCAATTTCATATAAGCGATCCATATCGCATTCTTCAATAGGAAAAAGAGAAGGCATCATGATTAAATTTGTTGGATTTGTTGCCAAAGCTCACGCTTAGCTTGGCTATCTTGCTGGAATTGTTGCCAATCAACAGAGCGATAAACTCGCTCTGCATTTAAGCAATAAGGCAAAGTGCGGTCGATTTCATCAGCATTTTCAGCTAATAACCAATACCGAACAGAATGTTGTAACGTGATATGTTGAATTTGATCAAAATTCAAGCAAAGGCAATCTTCTTTTTTAAGCTCTAGCGCAAGTCGAACATCTGCAAAAAGCGGTGAACTCGAGAGATTATCATTAGTCACCACAATAAATTTCACTTGTTCAGAAACACCCACACCTACCGCCCCTTGCAATACTTCTGGGCGATAGAGCTGCCAACGGGTTATCCCCATTTCATTTAAAAGAAGATTGCGTCTATCCATAGATTAACGAGCGATAGTATCTAGCGGATAATCTCTTAAACCGTTAACAATCGCTTTTTCTTGCGCATCTGTTGGTTTTTCTTGATACGCTTTTAAACTACGGAAAGAAAGAATGTTTTTCGCTTGATAAATCACGGCGATAAAACGTTGGAAATCTTTACCATCACAAGCATAGTAAACATCTGAAGCGTTACCAATCGTTTTTAACTCACATACTTTTTTGTTTGCATCAAGATATTTTGTTGTTAATGCAGGAACATGAGAAACATCTTTTAAATAATAGGTTTCGCTCATAATGAATTTACGATTACTACGATCTACGTTTGCTGCACCACTTAAGAAACGCGGATCTTCTGATTTATCAAAGGCTTTTGTTTGTTTATAGAATTTCTCGCCGTTGAATGTCACTTCTTGGTTACCTTTTTTGATTCGCTCAAACTGTGCATCTAAGCTTTGCGCTTGTTCTGCTGGTAATTCAACTTTTGAGCTTGTTGGTAAGGTTGAAGTTTTTTGTTTGCTACCTTGAAGTTGTTCGATTAATTGACAGCCAGACAATAAACTTGCCATTGCGACTGCGGTGATGATTTTTTTCATAAATAATTCCTTAATAAATACGTTTAAATCGTTTTCTTTTGTTAGAATAACACGTAATTTTAACCAATAAACCACAGGATTTAAAGCGTGATTTCTCTCGAAAGCGAAGTTTTACAACGCCATCTTCCCCTTTTTAACGGTAAATCAATTCTTCTTGCCGGTGGCATTAATGATGATTTTCCTCAAATATTACAAAAACATTGCCAATCTGTGCAGGTTTGGACTTGGTATTTTGATTATGCTAAAACGCAAAGTGCGGTCAATTTTGAGGTTGAATTTCAGCCGCAATCCAATTTGATTATTTATTATTGGACGAAGAATAAACAAGAAGTGAATTTTCAGCTGATGCAACTACTCGCCAAAAGTAAAATTGGCCAAGAAGTGTTAATTATCGGTGAAAATCGTTGTGGTGTCCGTTCTGCTGAAAAACTGCTTGAACCTTACGGTGAAATCGGCAAAATCGACTCAGCGCGTCGTTGTGGTTTATACCATTTTTCCTTACAAAAACAACCGCACTTTGATCTTCAATCTTATTGGAAATGCTACCAAAATGATGCATTAGGTGATCTCCGTATTTTCAGTTTGCCGGGTGTTTTCAGTGCCAATGAACTAGATAGTGGCACATCACTTCTACTTTCTACCTTAACATCGCCAATTCAAGGCAAAGTATTAGATGTTGGTTGTGGGGCGGGTGTTATTGGTTCAATGATCAAAAAACATCACCCTAAAGCGGATGTCACAATGACCGATATTCATGCAATGGCAATTCAATCTGCTCGTCAAACGCTTGCTGAAAATCAGCTTGAAGGTCAGGTTATCGCAAGCGATGTGTTTTCCCATATTGAAGGGAAATTTGATCTGATTATTTCAAATCCACCTTTCCACGATGGAATCGACACGGCTTATCGTGCGGTGAAAGAACTTATTCAACAAGCAAAATGGCATTTAACGGCAGGTGGAGAACTGCGTATCGTTGCTAATGCATTTCTTCCCTATCCCGATTTATTAGCACAACATTTCGGGAAATTTGAAGTCCTTGCTCAAACCACCAAATTTAAAGTGTATTCCGTGAGAAATTAAGGAGAAAACAATGTTTGTAACCAGTTCAGCCATTCAAAATGGTGCCTTTGAAGATAAATATGGCAAACGCGGCACACAATTTAGCCCAAATGGTATGCCGACCTACTCTATTCCGTTTGAAATTCACGACGCACCTCAAGGTACCCAATCTTTTGCGGTTGTCTTAGAAGATAAAGACGCAATTACGGCAAGTGGCTTTGTGTGGATTCATTGGCTTATTGCGGATCTTGAACGTACAGTTATTCAAGAAAATGAAAGCCAAACTGCAACAGATTATGTGCAGGGTGCAAATACTTGGGCAAGTAAATTAGGTCAATTTGATATTGAAGAAGCGTCATTCTATGGTGGTATGGCACCACCAAACTGTTTACATCGTTACGAGCTTATTGTGTATGCACTCGATACCAAACTAAACCTCAAACCAGGATTCCGTTTTAATGATCTGCATTTTGCAATGCAAGGGCATATTTTGGATCAAGCTGTGGTAATGGGCACCTATGATGTTTAATCATTTATAGCTCATTCTAAAAATACCATAAAAAATGACCGCACTTCGATAAAGTGCGGTCATTTATTTTGAGGTTTTATAATGTAATTTTATTTGATGAATCTTTCACTAATTGCGCGTGCGCTTTTTTCTGTTCTTTCATCTTATTGCTCGTTTCACGGCGTAGAGTTGAAAGTTCCGCATTGCGAATGTTGTACTCATCCACACGGCCTTCATAATCATCACGCATATTTTCGATAATCGCACGAACATCTTCAATGCTCATATCATCACGAATATATTGATTTAAGTTATCTAACAATAAGACACGTTTTTGGTTATCACGAATTTTGCGGTTGTTGTCTTCAATGTCGCGTTTAAGTTTATTTTTTAAACGATATAAACGCACATACTCTAATACTTCTTGGAAGGATTTACTTACATTTCCCATGATCTACTCTCTCAAAGTTAAAAACAAACTTCGAGTAATGTAGCCTTTTTTTTCGTCCCCGTCAAAAGCTTAAATTTAAATTGATGGATTAGATCAAAAAACTGTTTGATTTAGTTGATTATCCTATTCGGTAGTGGTAAAAATGAAGAATCTATTCAAAATAAAATAAGGAAACACAATGTCAAAAGTCTTTAATTTTAGCGCTGGTCCAGCCATGATTTTTCCTGAGGTCCTACAAAAAGCACAAGCGGAGCTAACCAACTGGCTTGGTCAAGGTGTATCGGTAATGGAAGTCAGTCACCGTGGCAAATATTTTATGGAATTGATTGCTCAAGCAGAAAAAGATCTACGTGAGGTATATCACATTCCAGATAACTATCGTGTGTTATTCCTACAAGGTGGGGCTCGCGGTCAATTTGCGGCATTACCAATGAACTTAATCGGTGAGAAAGGCAAAGCACTTTACTTAAATAGCGGCCACTGGTCTGCAACTGCGGCTAAAGAAGCGCGTAACTTTGCTGAAATTGATGAAATTACCATTGTGGAAAATGGTGAGCACACACGCATTACTAATCTTGATTTCAGTGACATTGCGGAACAATACGATTACGTTCACTATTGTCCAAATGAAACCATCAGTGGTGTGGAAATTTTTGATGTACCAAATGTGGGCAATGCTGTTCTCGTGGCAGATATGTCATCTAATATCCTTTCTCGTGAAATTGATATTAGCAAATTTGGTGTCATTTATGCGGGTGCGCAAAAAAACCTTGGTCCGGCAGGGATTACGCTTGTGATTATTCGCGATGATTTGATTGGTCATGCTCGCCAAGCAACCCCATCAATTTGGAATTACGCCACACAACGTGATGCTGACTCCATGATCAATACCCCACCAACCTTTGCTTGGTATCTCTGTTCATTGGTGTTCAAACACATTCAAGCAATCGGTGGCTTAAAAGAAATTGCAAAACGTAACGCATTGAAAGCGCAAACCCTTTACGATTACATTGATAGTAGCAAACTCTATCGTAACGTAGTGGCTAAAGAAAACCGTTCAACCATGAATGTGACGTTCGTAACAGGTAATCCAGAGCTTGATGCTAAATTTGTCGCAGAATCTACAGCTGCCGGTCTTCAAGCTTTAAAAGGTCACAAAGTGCTAGGTGGTATGCGCGCCTCTATCTATAACGCGATGCCATTAGAAGGCGTACAAGCGCTCATTGAATTCATGAAAAAATTTGAAGCTGAAAATAGCTAATTATCTGATTCATTAAACTCAACGCGCGGGCTGAAAGGCCCGTTCGTTTTTATAAGGAAAGCATATGCAATACATTAACATCGCCAATCAAGGCGTAAAATCTCTTTCACCTTACCAAGCAGGAAAACCAATCGAAGAACTCGAACGCGAATTAGGCATTACTAATATCGTTAAACTTGCCTCGAATGAAAACCCTTTCGGTTTTCCTGAAAGTGCGAAAAAAGCCATTCAAGCCGAACTTGACCATTTAACTCGTTACCCTGATGCGAATGGTTTTGAACTTAAAGCGGCTATTGCAAAAAAATTTGGTGTGCAACCAAACCAAATCATCCTTGGCAATGGTTCTAACGATTTATTAGAGCTCTTTGCTCATACCTTTGCGGGTGAGCATGATGAAGTGATTTATTCACAATATGCTTTTATTGTTTACCCTTTAGTGACCAAAGCCATTAACGCCGTCGCAAAAGAAATTCCAGCTAAGAATTGGGGACATGATTTAAACGGATTTTTGACCGCACTTTCAGATAAAACCAAGTTGATTTTTATTGCCAATCCAAACAATCCAACGGGGAATTTCTTAACGGAAGCCGAATTAGATGCCTTCTTGGAAAAAATACCTGAAAAAGTGATCGTGGTATTAGATGAGGCTTATACTGAATTTACTCATCCAAGCGAACGGGTTAATTCTTTTGCGTTACTAGATAAATACCCGAACCTTATCGTTTCTCGCTCCCTATCGAAAGCTTATGGACTTGCGGGTTTACGTATTGGCTACGCGGTCTCTAATCCTGAAATTGCAGATTTATTAAATCGTGTCCGTCAGCCATTTAACTGTAATAGTCTTGCTTTAACTAGCGCGATTGCAGTAATGAATGATGATGCTTTTGTCGAAAAAGTGGCTGAGAATAATCGCCAAGAAATGAAACGTTATGAAGCCTTCTGTCACCAATATGGCTTAGACTTTATTCCGTCTAAAGGTAACTTTATTACCATTGATTTTAAACAACCGGCCGCACCAATTTATGATGCATTATTGCGTGAAGGCGTGATTGTTCGTCCGATCGCAGGTTATGGTATGCCAAATCACTTACGTATCAGTATTGGCTTACCACAAGAAAATGACAAATTTTTTACTGCACTTAAAAAAGTGCTTAATTTAGGAAATGAAAAATAGGAGCTTTTATGACTCAAGTAACAATGATGGGTAATCCCATTGAAGTAAGCGGTAACTTTCCCAAAAAAGGAGAGAAAGTGACCACACTTACGCTCACTAATAAAGAACTCGCTGACGTCACGCTTGATATTTATGCAGGAAAACGCAAAGTTTTAAATATTTTCCCAAGTATTGATACAGGTGTATGTGCAACTTCTGTTCGCAAATTCAATCAACAAGCAGCTAATTTAAAAAATGCTGTGGTACTTTGCATTTCAGCTGATTTGCCTTTTGCACAAGCACGATTCTGCGGTGCGGAAGGTATTGAGAACGTAGAAACGCTTTCTACTTTCCGTCATAAAGAAGCCCATGAAAACTTAGGGGTAAACATCACAACAGGTCCAATCGCAGGTTTAACTGCACGTTCAGTGATTGTTTTAGATGAAAACAACAATGTGCTACATAGTGAACTGGTGTCTGAAATTAAAAATGAGCCAAATTATGAAGCTGCGCTAGCCGCACTATAATGAATAAGGCGCTTTGTTATAGAAAGCGCCTTTTTATTTATTCAGGAAAAATCTCATTCAATATCAATGCAATTCCATCATCATTATGCGAAGCAGTGACACGATTCGCGGCCTGTTTAATCTCATCCGGAGCATTGCCCATTGCCACGCCTAATCCCACACTTTCTAGCATATCTAAATCGTTAAAATTATCACCGAAAGCAACACATTCTTCCATCTTCACATGAAAATAATCTTCAAGAAAACGCACTGCGTTACCTTTTGTCGCCGATTTATGCATTACTTCAAGGAAATTCGCATGAGAACGGCAAATACTTAAATGCGGGAATTTCTCTTTCAAGATTTGCTCAATAGCAATCACTTCATCTGTTTCACCAATGATTTGAATTTTATGCGGAGAATAGACCGCACTTTCATTATAAGGATCAATCTGAATGCCTGTCACGCTACGTTCATAAATCACCCATTTATTATTCAAATCGCGAGCGACACAATCATCATAGGTATAATAATTGACACCTAGCGCAGGATGATCTGCTAATACTTGGTTAATGGCTTGAATATCTGCTGGATCAATTTGTACCGAATAAATAGGCGTGGCGTTTTTATCTAAAATCAAGGCACCACTGAATGCCACAATAATGTTGTAATTTTCAATGAGTTTCGCATAAGGCCAAATACCCAGCGGCGAACGAGCAGAGATTGGTGTAAATGGAATACCTTGCTTTGTAATGCGTTGAATTGCATCTAAGGTTTTAGGCGAAATTCGATGATCCGAAGTTAATAAAGTACCATCAAAATCGCTGAATACGGCTTTATACATAATTGCTCCAAATCGTCATTATTTTTCGGAAAGGTAAGGATCAGCAAAGCCTAAATCCTGCATAATTTCAGTTTCTAAACTTTCCATTTCTTCTGCTTCATCATCTTCAATATGATCGTAACCAAGTAAATGTAAGCTACCATGCACGATCATATGCGCCCAATGCGCCATTAAAGGCTTTTCTTGCTCGATAGCTTCGCGTTCTACTACCTGGCGACAAATCACCAAATCGCCCAACAGCGGTAATTCCACTTCGTCAGGACATTCAAAAGGGAAAGACAATACATTGGTTGGACGATCTTTTCCACGATAAGTCAAATTCAAGTCATGACTTTCTGCTTCATCCACAATGCGTACCGTCATTTCGACATTATCACTTTCTGGTTGCACTGCGGCGGTTGCCCATTGCAGAATTTGCGCTTCTGATGGCAAGCCTTCTGTATTTTCACAGGCCAGTTGCAAATCGATAATCATATTCCCCATGCTATTCTCCTAAATTCGTTTCATTTTCAGACCGCACTTTTTGCTCACGTTCTGCTCGACGCTGTGCTGCGATTTCTTGACGGCGAATTTCATCTTGGGCTTCCCATTCTTCGTAAGCTTGCACCACTTTTGCCACCACAGGATGTCGTACAATATCTTTACTTTCAAAGTAGTTAAAGCTTAATTCAGACACTTTGCTTAACACTTCCATGGCGTGGCGTAAACCCGATTTGGTGCTGCGCGGTAAATCGATTTGAGTCACATCTCCTGTAATCACGGCTTTGGAATTAAAACCAATACGGGTCAAAAACATTTTCATTTGTTCGACTGTCGTATTTTGGCTTTCATCTAAAATAATAAAGCTGTCATTAAGTGTACGCCCACGCATATAAGCCAATGGCGCAATTTCAATCACATTACGCTCCATCAATTTTTGTACACGTTCAAAGCCAAGCATTTCAAATAACGCATCATAAAGTGGTCGTAAATAAGGCTCAATTTTCTGTCCTAAATCACCCGGCAGGAAACCTAATTTTTCGCCCGCTTCCACCGCAGGACGAGTCAGCAAAATGCGACGAATTTCTTGGCGTTCTAATGCCTCGACAGCCGCTGCTACGGCTAAAAAGGTTTTCCCCGTTCCTGCGGGTCCAATCCCAAAACTAATATCGTGCGTAAGAATATTGTGTAAATACTGAATTTGATTTTCACCGCGTGGTTTAATCAAACCACGCTTGGTTTTAATTGTGGTGCTATAGACATGATTTTCACTGCGTGACTCACTACCTTCTTGCGATAACATTCTGCTCTCTTGCAAGGCAATATGCACATCTTCCAAATCAAGTTCTTTCACTTTCCCCTTAATCGGTGCTGTCTCTACATATAATGCTTGGATTAATTTAGCTGCTCGCTCAATTAATTGCTCATGATGTGGTTTCGGACTTTCATCGTTAGATTTCACCGTGAAAGTAAAATTATTGCGGGAAATATCGAGGTTAAATTCTTTTTCAATCAGTTTGATATTTTCATCAAATGCACCACAAAGGGATTGCAGACGATCATTTTCTTGAGGTTCTAAGGTAAAAGTTGTCATTAAATTTCATTTTAGAATTGTGAATACTGTCTCCATTTTAGCCTAATTACGATGAATGTAAAACGGGCTTCACCAACTGATGAAGCCCGATAACAAAATTAGGGTAATTCAGGGAAAAGCATCTTAATCACATTCATTGTCAATCGTCGAGATTGTCCACTAAATGGGAAAATATGCATCATCATCATAGGATTAAAGTTTGCCTCAATCACCCCCCACGAACGTAAACTCGGTTCTGCCGGCTGTTTTAAATCAGGAATAATTAAATCTACGCCACAAACTGCCGCCCCCATTGCCTTGCTAATCCCTACCGCAATTTCTTTGTAACTGGCATGCATTTCATCCGTCATATCAATAGAATCGCCACCTGTACTAATATTGGAATTCGCACGTAATTGAACAAGTTGATCTTTTGCAGGAATAGAATCCACGGTTAATCCTTGTTCCTTAAGCTGCAACTGCTCAATATCCCCCAATGCAATTTTTTTCAATGGTGTACGACTGCCATCACCCCGTAAAGGATGATCATTTTTAGCTGCAACTAATTCAGCAACGGTATGTACACCATCTCCAATTACATTTGCTGGAACACGTAATAAGACGGCTAACGTTTGATCACCCAGCACAAAGAAACGATATTCAGTGCCAAGTAGATAATCTTCAACCATGATCTCTTTATCTTCACGGAAAGCAATCTCTACTGCTTTTGCAAAATCATCCCTATCCGTTACACCTTGTTGGAAAATACTGATCCCCAAACCAAAATTCGTTGATTTTGGCTTAATCACGACGGCTCGATTCTCAAAAAGTGGGAAATTTTCGACCGCACTTTCCACATCGGTAAACTCGATGCTTTGCGGTACATTAAATCCTGCTTTAGCTAAGACTTTCTTTGTCACCACTTTATTTTCCATGATGAGTGGGGAAATATAGCTATCGTGAGAAGTCATATTACCGTTTTTCACATATTCCAAATGTTCGCCAAATTGAAGACTAATAAATTGATCGCGTTCATCTAAAATCTCAATGTTTAATCCTTTTTGGATTGCATCAAACAATAACGCCTGTGTGGACAGTTCCATATTATCAAACGCACTTAATGCATAAAAACGTTCAAAGGCTTTTGCTTTATTGGATTGCGCGATATCCGCCCCTAATTGTTGGTAACTACCGACCTGTTCAATTGCCGCAACCACTTTCGCACAAAGCGTTTGGTTTGGATCCGCAAATTGTCCTAATTTATCTTTAACAATCGTTTTAATCTCATCACTCACATTGAGTTGCTCAAGCATTTTGAGCATTTCAAAGAGGACTAATTCCCCTTCTACCGCATAGACACTTTGCTGTCTTGGGTCTTCCCATGCCACTTCAGCAAGACGTGCTTTACCTAATTTTATGCCTTCTTGATCAGCGGTATCATCAAGCCATGCCATTAACAAAATAAAATAATGAATGAATTTCGCATCAGCAAGTTCCATTCCATAAGGTGCAAATGGATTGAGATCAAACAAACGAAATTCTAAGTATTGAATACCTTTTTCAAGTAAATCTCGCGCTTTTTTAGCACCACGCAAGCGTACACTTGAGTAAAATTCTTTTTCCGCAATCAAATCACCCGATTTCACCCAGTGTTCTAACGTCTCAACATACTCTTGCAAACTATCATAAGAGACGTGGATCTTCGGATCATTCACATAACCATATTTTCCTGAACGTAAACTGCGCACATATTGATATGGTTTAAGGGGGGAATTACCTCTGAAATATTTTTCCTCTACCGTCGGTGTCGCAGAAAACAGATAAAGTAGAATCCATTGATAGCGTAAGAAGTTTTTCGCTATTTTTAGGTAAAAATTATTTTGAAAATCAACCGCACTTAGTGTTTCATTTTGTGCATGAAATAAGGCATCAATAAACTTAGGGTCAATTTGAAAATTGTAATGAATACCACTGACCATTTGCTTATATTTACCATAAGATTGGACTAAATGCTCCCGATAAGCCACATCTTCCTGATTATCTAATTGTGCGACCTTAATGTGCTCTTCTGGCGGTAACCCTGCAGGCATACTAAAAGGAAAAATAAATTCATCTTCTGGTAATGTACGCAAAGTCACTTCATGAATGGCAGAAAGCCAACGTAGTGTATCCTCTAACTTTTTCATCGGGGGAGTCACCAATTCCAACTGACTTTCTGCAAAATCTGTTTGAATGTAAGGGTGGAAACGACGATTACCAAAGGCTTTAGGGTGCAATGATGTCACAATTGAACCATCCGAATGCACCCGTTGACTTTCCTTTTCAATCCCAAATGACCCTTGCTGAAATAAGAGCTCTAGGTGATGTTGTTTAATGATTTGCTGAATATTCATATCCGTCCTTATTAGAAATTTCCACCTGACATTATGGAGAAAAAACAACATGGGGCAAAGTAAGAAAATAGAATGGAATATGAAATTTTGATATAAGAGAAAAATATCTGATAATTATTTGCATTATCCATTCTGAGTTATTAGAATGAGACAATTTTTATTTTCAGAAAATGGGTAATTTGCCCGATAACATAAAGGAGTTTTCATGAAAATTAAGCACTTCCAAATTGCAGCCCTTACCGGCTTAATGGCATTTGCAGGCTTTGCCTCTGCAGATATTACCGTTTACAACGGACAACATAAAGAAGGTGCCAAAGCCGTTGCCGATGCATTTACAAAAGCAACGGGCATTAAAGTCACCTTAAACAGTGCGAAAAGCGATCAGCTTGCGGGTCAATTGAAAGAAGAGGGAGATAAAACCCCTGCAGATGTATTCTATTCTGAACAAACTGCACCTTTCGCTGCACTCTCTGATGCGGGGTTATTAGAACCACTTTCTGCAGACACAATTAAACAAACTGCACACAAAGGTGTGCCTGTTGCACCGAAAAAAGACTGGATCGCGCTAAGTGGTCGTTCTCGTGTTGTGGTTTATGATCATACTAAACTATCTGAAAAAGACATGGAAAAATCCGTGTTAGATTATGCAACACCAAAATGGAAAGATAAAATTGGTTATGTTCCAACTTCAGGCGCATTCTTAGAACAAGTTGTTGCGATTACCAAATTAAAAGGTAAAGATGCGGCACTTAAATGGTTAAAAGGCCTAAAAGAAAACGGCAAACTTTATGCGAAAAATAGTGTTGCCCTTCAAGCCGTTGAAAATGGTGAAGTACCTGCAGCATTAATTAACAACTATTACTGGTATGCACTCGCGAAAGAAAAAGGTGCTGATAACCTCAAAACTCGTCTTTACTTTATTCGTCATCAAGATCCAGGTGCATTAGTGACTTATTCTGGTGCGGCTGTATTAAAAGGTTCTAAGAATAAAGAAGAAGCGAAAAAATTCGTTGATTTCTTAGCAAGTAAAGAAGGACAACAAGCATTTGTTTCAGTACGTGCAGAATACCCACTTCGTACCGATGTGGTTTCTCCATTCAATATGGAACCTTATGCGAAATTAGAAGCACCGGTTGTTTCAGCGACTACAGCTGAAGACAAAGACAACGCAAACAAACTTATTGAAGAAGCTGGTTTGAAATAAGTTTAATTCGCTATGCAATATAGGGCGTGTAATACACGCCCTTCTGTTATTTACTCTACTTATTCTACACTAATATTTTAAAGGATTTTTCTGTGTCTAATCGCCCACCTCGCTGGCTTGTTGCCTTAATTGTGCTGATTAGTTTGCCATTATTATTACCTTTTTTATATGTTATTGAGCGTGCTGCAGATGTCGGATTGGCTCGCAGTATTGAATTACTTTGGCGCCCAAGAATGTGGGAATTGCTCTGTAATACCCTACTTTTAATGGTATTTGTCACGCTTTTTGCCATTATTCTCGGCACATTATGTGCGTTTTTATTAGAACGTTATCGCTTTTGGGGAAAAGGGTTTTTCCAAGTAGCCATGACGCTCCCTCTTTGTATTCCAGCTTTTGTCAGCTGTTTTACGTGGATCAGTCTCACCTTCAGAGTGGAAGGCTTGTGGGGAACCATCGGCATTATGACGCTGAGTTCTTTCCCGCTTGCTTATCTCCCTGTTGCTGCAACCTTAAAGAGACTCGACCGCTCTTTAGAAGAAGTGAGCCTTTCATTGGCTAAAAGCCATGCTTACACATTTTGGCATGCGATTTTTCCACAACTCAAACCCGCCATCGGGAGCAGCGTATTATTAATTGCGCTTCATATGTTGGTAGAGTTTGGAGCTGTGTCTATTTTAAATTACCAAACCTTCACTACGGCAATTTTCCAAGAATATGAAATGGCCTTTAATAACAACACCGCCGCCTTACTTTCTGGTGTGTTAATGGTGATCTGTATCTTTGTTGTGATGGGGGAAATTCGTTTTAGAGGCACACAAACACTCTATCAAAGCGGCAAAGGCGTAATACGTCCGTATCCGTTGAAAACCCTCTCAGCAGGAAAACAAATTTTAGTCGTGAGCTTTTTCACGACCATTTTTGTGCTCAGTATTGGTGTGCCAATTACTATGCTGATTTATTGGCTAACAGTGGGAAGTTCCATTGAAGGTGCGGTCGATTTTGGGGAATTTTTTACCGCCTTCACAAACTCACTCACCATATCAACACTAGGTGCAGCACTTACCGTTATTTGTGCTTTACCGCTGGTATGGGCCGCTGTGCGCTATCGCAGTAAATTGACGATTTGGCTTGATCGAATCCCTTATCTACTTCATGCTGTGCCGGGGCTGGTTATCGCATTATCGTTGGTTTTCTTTACCATCAACTATGCGTATTCGCTTTATCAAACCTTTGCCATGGTGATAGTTGCCTACTTTATGCTTTATCTTCCAATGGCACAAACAACCTTGCGTAGCTCGCTTGAACAAATGTCTAGCAACATCGAAAAGGTAGGGCAAAGCTTAGGGCGTAGCAACTTTTATATTTTCCGAACTTTAGTTATTCCGGCCATGTTACCAGGGATTGCCGCTGCGTTTGCTTTAGTGTTCTTAAACTTAATGAAAGAGCTCACCGCAACCCTATTGCTGACCCCAAATGACATTAAAACGCTTTCAACCGCGGTGTGGGAATATACCTCTGATGCACAATATGCGGCTGCAACGCCTTATGCCATTATGTTAGTGCTATTTTCAGGGATTCCTGTATTTTTACTGAAACGATACGGTTTTAAATAACGAGAAGATAAAAATGACAACATTACTCGACATTAAAAATTTGAATAAATCCTTTAATGGGCAACAAGTTTTACACAATATCTCGCTACAATTAGAGAAAGGGGAAATTTTGTTTCTTCTTGGCGCATCAGGTTGTGGAAAAACCACCTTATTGCGTAGCATTGCTGGTTTTGAACAACCAACAAGCGGTGAGATTTGGTTAAAGAATCAACCTATTTTTAACGAAAATATCAATGTGCCGACCCAGCAACGCAAATTAGGCTATGTGGTCCAAGAAGGCGTGTTATTTCCTCATTTAAATGTTTACCGCAATATTGCTTATGGCTTAGGCGATGGTAAAGGGAAAACTGAAGAGGAAAAACAACGCATACAGGAAGTGATGAAACTAACGGGTATTAGCAGCTTAGCTGACCGTTTCCCGCATCAGCTTTCTGGTGGTCAACAGCAACGTGTCGCACTTGCCCGAGCGCTTGCACCAAGCCCTGAATTAATCCTGTTTGATGAGCCATTCAGTGCATTAGATGAGCATCTGAGAAATCAAATTCGTTACGATATGTTGCAAGTATTAAGAGAAAGTGGTTCCTCTGCCGTATTCGTGACCCATGATCGTGATGAAGCGCTATGTCATGCGGACAAAATTGCAGTGATTCAAGAAGGGAAAATTCTCCAAATTGCGACACCTAAAATGCTCTATTGGTCACCTCAGTATTTGTCTATTGCTAAATTTATTGGGGACAGCATTATTCTTCCTGCAACATTAAAAAACGATGGCACCGCGACCTGTCAATTAGGTGAAATTGCCATCGAAAATAAAGGAAATGGCCATACGCAAGGGAAAGTGTTATTCCGCCCTGAGCAATTCTCTCTTGCGAAAAAAATCCAAGATCCGACCGCTTCTTTTAAAGGTGAGATTAAGCGAATTGAATCAAGAGGACGAGCTATCAATATTTGTATTGATGTTGGTGGTTATGAATTGAATATCAATGAAGATCTCATTAACGAATATCATACTGGCGAACAAGTCACCATGTATTTGTATGGGAAAGGGGTATTATATAATGACTAAAAAAGGCGGAACACATTGTTCCGCCTTTTTATATGATTTAATGAGCAAGTGATTTTCGCATTTTGATGTTGAGCATTTCAACTACTGCTGAGAAGCCCATTGCAAAGTAAATGTAGCTTTTTGGAATATGAATATCCAAACTTTCGGCCATTAAACTTACTCCAACTAAAATTAAGAATGCTAAGGCTAAAATCTTCAATGTCGGATGGGTATCAACAAAATCACCTATTGGTTTCGCTGCAAACATCATCACACCTACTGCAATCATAATTGCCAAGATCATCACTGGAAGGTGGTTTGCCATCCCTACCGCAGTAATCACTGAGTCTAAAGAAAATACGATATCTAAAATCGCAATTTGGATTAACACACCCAAATAACTGACTTTCTTCTTGTTATTCTCTTCTTCATGATGTGCTTCAGGATGCATCGCTTCTTTAATTTCGCCTGTACTTTTCACAATCAGGAATAAGCCCCCAAGGAATAAAATCAAATCACGACCTGAAATTTCCTGACCAACTAAAGTGAATAGCGGTTCCGTTAATTTCATCATCCAAGAAAGGGAAACAAGAAGTAAAATACGGGTAATCATCGCTAATCCAAGACCGATAATACGGCCTGATTGACGTTGATTCGCAGGTAAACGTCCCACTAAAATACTAATAAAAATAATGTTATCGATACCCAAGACGATTTCAAGTGCGGTCAAAGTAAGCAATGAAATCCATGCTTCGGGATCAACAAGCCATTCAAACATAATATGTTCCTATATAAAATCCGAAAGGTTGAATCATAGACAGTTCGCGTAGAAAATCAAGATTTTTCCTAACTTTTTAAGGTCTCGAAAATCTTTTCTGCTAATGCTTTAGAAATACCAGGTACAGAGGCGATTTCATCCAACGTGGCATTTTTGACACCTTGCAATCCACCTAAATATTTCAACAAGGCTTGGCGTCGTTTAGCGCCTACCCCATCAATGGTTTCTAATCCACTTTGGGTAAAGGCTTTTTGGCGTTTTTGACGATGACCGCTAATCGCATGATTATGGCTTTCATCTCGAATATGTTGGATTAAATGCAGTGCAAGGCTATCATCCGGCAAATGGATTTCACGATCTTGTTTGCTGATAATCAATACCTCTTGTCCTGCTCGACGATCCACTCCTTTTGCCACACCAATTAAGTGCGGTCGATTTTTATCCCATTTTACGTTGAGGTGATGAAAAACCTCTAAGGCACGATTAAGCTGCCCTTTACCACCATCAATAAAAATAATATCGGGAATTTTATCTTCATCAAGATCGCGGTCGTAACGTTTCTTTAAGGCTTGCTCCATCGCGGCATAATCATCGCCGCCAGTAATGCCTTCAATATTAAAACGGCGATAATCTGATTTCAGTGGGCCTTCTTGATTAAATACCACGCAAGATGCCACGGTTTGATTACCCATCGTATGACTAATATCAAAACATTCCATGCGTTTAATTTCAGGCATATCGAGCAATTCACAAAGCGCTTGATAACGTTCGTGCATTCGGGAAGATTGTTTAAGTTGAGTTGCTAAAGCCGCTTTGGCATTAATTTGTGCCAACTGCAAATACTTGCCTTTATCACCTTTAGCAGATTCTTGTATCACCACTTTTCGACCAGCTTGTTCAGTTAATAAGGCTTCAAGCTCGGCTTTTTCATCTAATTTATGATCCACAATAATACTATTTGGGATACTTCTGCCTTGATGGCCTTGCAAATAGAACTGCCCAACAAAAGTGGCTGTTAGTTCAGATAAATCTGTATTAGCAGGCACTTTCGGAAAATAACTACGATTGCCCAATACTTTGCCTTGACGAATAAACATTACCTGAACACAAGCTAAACCGTGCTGATACGCAATAGACATAATATCCATATCGTCCAAACGCTCATTGGATACGAATTGTTTTTCGATAACTGCACGAACCGCTTGAATTTGATCACGATAACGCGCTGCACCTTCAAAATCCAAGTCTCGGCTCGCCTGCTCCATTTTGCCGATGAGGTAATCTAATACTTGCTGATCTTTTCCTTGTAAAAATAGTCGTGCTAATTCAACTTGTTGATTATATTCCTCATCAGTCACATAACCTGGCACACAAGGTGCAGAACAACGCCCGATTTGATATTGCAAACAAGGGCGGGAACGATTGTTATAAACCGAATTTTCACATTGACGAACAGGGAATAGTTTTTGCATTAACGACAAGGTTTCACGTACTGCTCCTGCATGAGGATAAGGTCCGAAATACTCACCTGCAATTTTTTTCGTTCCGCGATAAGAAGTAATACGAGGATGACGTTCTTTCGTCAGTAAAATAAAAGGATAGGATTTATCATCTCGCAATAATACGTTATAACGAGGTTGATAAAGTTTAATAAAGTTATGCTCAAGTAATAATGCTTCTGTTTCAGAAGATGTAATGGTTGTGTCGATATGATGAATTGACGACACCAAGGCCTCTGTTTTTTTACTACTTAAGTTTTTGCGGAAATAACTGGAAAGGCGCTTTTTAAGATCTTTCGCTTTGCCCACATAAATAACCTGATCTTTATCGTCATACATACGATAAACACCAGGTTTATGAGAAACATCTGAGAGAAACTTTTTAGAATCAAACAT
>CAJLFU010000011.1 GCA_905205995.1 uncultured Haemophilus sp.
ATTGTACCCACGTTTACGTGCGGTTTTGTACGTTCAAATTTTTCTTTAGACATTTGTTTAGTTTCCTAGAAAATGCTCTATAAGCCATTCGACTTATAGAGCGGATTGTTACAAAAAATTATTTTTTACGCGCTTCAATTACTGCAGCAGCAACACTTGTTGGCGCTTCAGCATATTTTAACGGTTCCATTGAGTATGATGCACGACCTTGAGTTTGTGAACGTAAGTCTGTTGCATAACCGAACATCTCAGAAAGTGGAACTTCTGCATCGATTTTAACAACGAATTCGTTCGCTTCTTGACCGTTAACCATAGCACGACGACGGCTTAAGTCACCGATTACATCACCAACATACTCAGGTGGAGTTTCTACTTCAACTTTCATGATTGGCTCAAGTAGAACTGGGTTTGCTTTAGCAAACGCTGCTTTAAATGCTAAAGAAGCGGCTAATTTAAACGCTAATTCAGATGAGTCAACATCATGGTATGAACCGAAGTGTAAACGTACACCAAGATCTACTACTGGGTAACCCGCTAACGGACCAGATTTAAGCTGTTCTTGGATACCTTTATCAACCGCAGGAATGTATTCACCAGGGATTACACCACCTTTGATTTCGTTTACAAATTCATAACCAGGACCTTCTGGATCTAATGGATATAAGTCGATAACAACGTGACCATATTGACCGCGACCACCAGATTGTTTTGCGTGTTTACCTTCCACATCGTTAACACGAGTGCGGATAGTTTCACGGTAAGATACTTGTGGTTTACCGATGTTAGCTTCCACTTTGAACTCACGTTTCATACGGTCAACGATAATATCTAAGTGTAACTCACCCATACCAGAAATAATGGTTTCACCAGATTCTTCATCAGTGTGTACACGGAATGAAGGGTCTTCTTGAGCAAGACGACCTAATGCAAGACCCATTTTTTCTTGGTCAGCTTTAGTTTTAGGTTCTACTGCTACAGAGATTACTGGCTCTGGGAATTCCATACGCTCAAGGATGATTGGTGCGTCGATAGCACATAATGTATCACCCGTTGTTACATCTTTTAAGCCGATTGCTGCAGCGATATCGCCCGCACGAACTTCTTTGATTTCTTCACGTTTGTTCGCGTGCATCTGTACGATACGACCAAAACGTTCACGTTTTTGACGTACTGAGTTTAATACTGTATCACCAGAGTTAATTACACCTGAGTACACACGGAAGAAGGTTAAGTTACCTACGAATGGGTCAGTTGCAATTTTGAATGCTAATGAAGAGAACGGCTCATCATCGCTTGCTTTACGTTCACCTTGAGTTTCATCTGGGTTGATACCTTTAATTGCAGGGATATCAGTTGGCGCTGGTAAGTATTCAACAACTGCATCAAGCATTGCTTGAACACCTTTGTTTTTGAACGCAGAACCACAAGTTACCAAGATGATTTCATTTGCTAATACGCGTTGACGAAGACCTGCTTTGATTTCTTCTTCAGTTAACTCTTCACCGCCAAGGTATTTTTCCATTAATTCTTCAGTTGCTTCAGCTGCTGCATCAACAAGGTTTTGACGCCATTCTTCACAAGCTGCTTGCATATTTGCAGGAATATCTTCATAAGTGAAGGTCATACCTTGGTCAGCTTCGTTCCAGTTGATCGCTTTCATTTTGATCAAATCAACAACACCAGTGAAGTTTTCTTCTGCACCGATTGGAAGTTGAAGAGGAACAGCGTTCGCACCTAAACGAGTTTTAAGTTGATCAACAACACGTAAGAAGTTAGCACCAGTACGGTCCATTTTGTTTACGAACGCAATACGTGGAACTTGATATTTATTAGCTTGACGCCATACAGTTTCAGACTGAGGTTGAACACCACCAACCGCACAGTAAACCATTACCGCACCATCAAGAACACGCATAGAACGTTCTACTTCAACAGTAAAGTCTACGTGTCCCGGGGTATCGATAACGTTGATACGGTGTTGCGGGAACTGTTGTGACATACCAGACCAGAATGCGGTAGTTGCCGCAGAGGTAATGGTAATACCACGCTCTTGTTCCTGTTCCATCCAGTCCATTGTTGCTGCACCATCGTGTACTTCACCAATTTTGTGACTTACACCGGTGTAGAATAAGATACGTTCAGTGGTAGTAGTTTTACCAGCATCAATGTGCGCACTAATACCGATATTACGATATCTTTCAATAGGGGTTGTACGAGCCATTATTATAACCTTGTTAAGTTTAATATCTGTTTATATAAGGGTAAGGCTTCATCGAGGATGAAGCCCTTAAATTTTAAAAGCGTATTACCAACGGAAGTGAGCAAATGCTTTGTTAGCTTCAGCCATACGGTGAACGTCTTCACGTTTTTTCACTGCTGCGCCTTTGTTATCTGATGCATCAGATAATTCATTTGCAAGACGTAAAGCCATTGATTTATCACCGCGTTTACGTGCAGCTTCAACGATCCAACGCATACCTAATGCGTTACGACGAACTGGACGTACTTCAACTGGCACTTGGTAAGTAGAACCACCAACACGGCGAGATTTAACCTCAACAGTTGGGCGAACGTTTTCAAGTGCAATTTCAAATGCTTCTAAAGGTTCTTTACCTGTGCGTTCTGCAAGTTTGTCTAACGCACCGTAAACGATGGTTTCAGCAACGGATTTTTTACCGTCTACCATTAATACATTAATAAATTTTGCAAGTAACTCTGAACCGAACTTCGGATCTGGAAGAATCTTGCGTGGTTCAACACTACGACGACGTGGCATTGCGAATTTCTCCGTATATTTAATCTTCAGGATATCCAAAACTCTATAAAAATTAACCGCACTTTAAAGTGAGCTAATGTGATACTGGAGTTTCTGATTTAAATTTTTACTAATTTAGACGTTTGGCCTTACTTAACGGAGTTCCATTAAGCTTTAGGACGTTTAACGCCGTATTTAGAACGACCTTGTTTACGATCTTTAACGCCTGCACAGTCTAATGCGCCGCGTACAGTGTGGTAACGAACACCTGGTAAGTCTTTAACACGACCACCACGGATAAGCACAACACTGTGCTCTTGAAGGTTGTGACCTTCGCCGCCGATGTAAGAAGTTACTTCAAAGCCATTAGTTAAACGAATACGACATACTTTACGTAATGCTGAGTTCGGTTTTTTAGGTGTAGTTGTGTATACACGAGTGCACACACCACGTTTCTGCGGGCAAGCCTCTAATGCAGGAACGTTACTTTTTACAACCTTTTTCACACGCGGTTTGCGTACTAGCTGGTTGATAGTTGCCATTAAAAAAGCTCCAGTTTAAATGTTATTCATAATAGAATGTTTGTTACAAAATCTATCTCCCCATCCAATAGACGGAAGAAATAGACGCTGAATTTTAAAGAGTTCCCTTAGAAATGTCAAGCATTGCATTCTTTGCGCTTAACAGCCTCCTTCATTAGATATCGTTAAAGCTTGAGGATTAAAAATCAATCCACCATAACACCCTCCCCCATAACTGACAGTCTAGGCAAAGGTTTTCCCTCTTTATCATAAATAGTCTTCACTTTTGATGATGGGTTACCATTTTCATCAAAATCATAAACCGCTAGAAAATATCCCTTATCTTTACTTTTATGTTCTGGTAATGGAAATAATTTACTTACTTGGACAAAACTCTGAAAATCGGCAAATTCAACTTTGATTGCCCCAAATTCATACCCACGAATTATATGTATAGCATTAATTGGATAACCAAATGCTGTAGCATTCTGTAATAGAATTGTCACATCTTTAGAATGGTAATCTTCACCACCTTCACTAGCTGTTTCATCACGCCTAACAATTTCTTGTTTGACGCTTTGCTTTTCTAATAAAGTCATATTTTGTAAAAAATCTTCTTTGCTTTCACACTCAACAACACTTAACACATGACATTTTACAAAATCTGTTAAATCTATTAACTGATTACTATTTACTTATTTTTGCTTAGAGTCTGTTATTTTATTAAAGTACTTCCATAGTTGTTCCGCATTCGTACTAATTTTTTCAAAGCCAACTGGTAGCTCATAAGTTTGATTTTGTGGATTAAATAAAATGACTACCTTACCTTTCTTATTACCTATGCTTTCTATATCCCATTCTTCTGCCCCATTTTTAGCCTTATCATTAAGCTTATATTTCACAAGCTTATAATTCAATTCGATTGGATAAAATGCCTCTGTTGGTTTTAGGTTTGAATTAATTTTTGGCTCACATTCAACACTAAGAGGCCCAAAACGCCACTCTTCATAATGACACCCAGTTACTATTTTCATTTTATTATCTACAGGGTAAACCCAACTAATATCACCTTTCTCACCGCCACTCCCTCCATCACGGCCGTCTAATTGAAAACCCAGTGTATCCTTTCCTAGCTTAACGACCGATGCTTTACCAAGAAGCTCTATATTTTTATTTTTAAATAATGGTTTTTGCTCAAAGTTTTCAGAATTCATATATTCCTGATGTTCTAAAACCCATTCATCTAATGATTTTTTGAAAATGTATAAATACAGTTCCTCATTATATCCTGCAGTTCCATAATTCAGTGCAAAATAACGCTTTTCTCCTTCACTGGTTTGAATATCTTTTAAATCATAATCAATAAAGAAACCATCATCTTCCCAAGATTTACTCCATTTATCGTATACAGCTCTCGGATAAACTTTTTTGAGGATATGCTTACCAAATTCTTCATTACTTAAATTAGTAGCAATTTGATCAAATTGACTACTTGAACTGGTGGAATTTGCTATAGATGCTTGTACGCCAGTACAAGATAGGAAACAAGTGAGCATCGAGATAAATAGCATTTTTTTCATAATAGAATCCTTATAATTATTGATCTAAGTACTAATGTTGTGAATTCTGACTTAACTTAAGAGATTTTCTATAATTATATGATTTTTAAAAAATTTATTCCATCTCATCTTTACATTTAATACATTCTCTTCAAGATGTTTAATTCATTTAGTTTTAACTCTCTTTTCCCAAATCAATTGCCTGTCAATGACGAGGGTTTTATAATTTCAAACAGAATTATTTTGTTGGCAATCATTATGTTACGTTCATTCATTTTTCATTTACGTTATTTCTACCATAAAAAACTTCGACAAACCCATCGTATCTCTCATAAAACCTTAGAATTTATATGTCTACTGATCGGTGCGACATTTGTTGCGTTTTTTTCCTTTGGATTTGCGAAACTCGCCGACATGGGACTTGAATTTAATGCCTATTGGTCTGCTAAATACCCTCTCGCCGTTTGGTTCGTCTTGCCACTTGGTCTTGCATTTCTTACCTGGTTTACAGCCAAATACACACCTTATGTCGGCGGTAGCGGCATTCCACAAGTGATTGCATCCATCAATCTTCCTTACAGTGGCTATAAAACAAAACTGGTTGAATTTCGCCAAACCATCTGGAAAATCCCGCTTACTTTCCTTGCTATGGCGATGGGTGCTTCGGTTGGACGTGAAGGACCTTCCGTTCAAGTTGGGGCGGCCGTCATGCTGGCTTGGGGTAATTTCTGTCGTAAATACAACTTTGCTTTCCGCGGCTTGAGTACGAATGAACTCATCGCAACCGGTGCGGCAGGCGGTCTTGCTGCTGCCTTTAATGCCCCTTTAGCTGGGGTAATTTTTGCTATTGAAGAACTTGGTCGCGGCGTGATATTGCGCTGGGAGCGACGCGTATTGCTTGGTGTACTAGCAGCTGGTTTTATTTTAGTGGCAATTCAAGGCAATAGCCCTTACTTTCCTGTCTATAAAGGTGCGACCTCTATTCCTTATTTATATCTTTGGCTTGCCATTTGTGGCGTCGTCTGCGGTGTACTGGGTGGTATGTTTGGACGACTCCTTGCTAAAGGACTCGCGGGACTTTCTCCAATCAAATGGCGTGACTGGATCCGTAAACACCCTATTTATATTGCCTTATTACTTGGTTTAGTATTGGCTGCTATGGGCACCTACAGCAAAGGACAAACCTATGGAACAGGTTATGATGTGGTCGCAAGAGCATTAGAAGGACAACTCGTTTCACCTGAAGTGGGGATACTAAAACTCTTCGCAACGGTTACGACTTATTGGAATGGCATCGCAGGCGGAATTTTTACACCGTCTCTCACCACTGGTGCGGGTATCGGCACCATGTTATGGGAAATCAGCAACGGCATGGTCGATCAACGCTTTTTGGTCATTTTATGTATGGCAGCCTTTTTAGCCGGCGGCACACAATCCCCTGTGACAGCCAGCGTAGTGGTAATGGAAATGACTGGGGCTCAACCAGTGCTGATTTGGCTCTTGATTTCCAGTATCATTGCCTCCATAATTTCGCGCCAATTTAGTCCGAAACCTTTTTACCACTTTGCGGCTGGACGTTTCCGTCAACGAATGCAGGAACAACAAGCAGAAGATCTTCGCCGTAACGAGATTCAAGAGAAATAAAATATGTCAGAAAACCAACCACACTTTTATCGTGGCCGCTTTTCCGTTGCGCCGATGTTAGATTGGACGACACGCCATTGTCGCTATTTTCATCGTCAATTTAGTAAAAATGCGTTGCTTTATACCGAAATGGTTACGGCTCCCGCCATTATTCATGCGAAATACGATCATTTAGATTTTGATTTGCAAGAAAACCCGGTTGCCTTACAACTTGGTGGAAGCGATCCCGCACAGCTTAAACATTGTGCCAAATTAGCCGAAGAAAGAGGCTATCATGAAATTAATCTGAATGTGGGCTGCCCTTCAGATCGCGTGCAAAACGGCATGTTTGGTGCTTGCTTAATGGCAAAAGCAGATTTAGTAGCAGAATGTATTGCAGAAATGCAACGTGTCGTGAATATTCCTGTCACCGTGAAAACGCGTATTGGCATTGATGATTTGGATAGCTATGAATTTCTCTGCGACTTTATCAAAAAAGTCCATCATGCTGGCTGCCAAGAATTTATTGTTCATGCACGAAAAGCCTGGCTTTCAGGATTAAGTCCAAAAGAGAATCGCGAGATTCCCCCTTTGGATTATGATCGTGTTTATCAATTGAAAAAAGACTTCCCGCAGTTGACCATTGCAATTAATGGCGGCATTAAAACCATTGAAGAAATGAAACATCATTTGCAATTTGTTGATGGCGTGATGGTTGGGCGTGAGGCTTATCAAAATCCGTCATTGTTGGGCTATGTTGATCAAATGCTTTTTGATGCCAATTCGGATATCGTCACACCAAAACAAGCAGTTGAAGCCATGTTCCCTTATATTGAAAAACAACTGAGCCAAGGCGTTTATTTAAATCATATCGTTCGACATATGCTCGGTGCATTCCAAAACTGCAAAGGGGCAAGACAATGGCGACGCTATTTAAGTGAAAATGCCTTTAAACAAGGCGCAGGAATTGAAGTGGTTGAAACGGCATTAAGCTTTGTGGAAAGCAATTAAGCCTAAAATGCAAAGTGCGGTCAGAATTTGAAAGATTTTCTGACCGCACTTTTGTTTTCTGAGTATTTAATTAGCACTGATGTTTCTGACGATATTCCACTAAATCTTCAATCGTTAATACCGAATAACCAAATTTTTTCGCAAATTCGATAATTTCTGCAGCACGAGCCATGGTGCCATCATCATTGGTGATTTCACAAATCACACCAGCCGGTTTAAAACCACTTAAACGTGCTAAATCAACGGACGCTTCAGTATGGCCACGACGTGCTAAAACACCACCTTCTGCAGCACGTAATGGGAAAACATGCCCAGGACGGTGAAGATCTGTCGGTTTCGCCTGATCTGCAATCGCCGCTTTGATTGTGGTGACACGATCTTGTGCCGATACACCTGTAGACACACCTTCTGCCGCTTCAATCGTTACGGTAAACGCAGTTTTATTAACGCTATTGTTATGCTCAACCATCGGGGGTAAATCAAGCTGTTTGCACTGTTCATCGGTGATACATAAACACACGATACCGCTGCCATAACGAATAAGTTTTGCCATTTGTTCTGGGGTAATGGTTTCTGCTGGGAAAATTAAATCGCCTTCATTTTCGCGATCTTCATCATCCAATACTAATACACCATTGCCTTGTTTGAGTGCATTCAACGCGTTAATGACCCGTTCTTCGCCGGTCGCACCAAATGCAGATAAAATTGACTGATTCATCGTAATTTCCTTTGTTGTTACGTTAAAATTAACCAGAATCAGGGCTGAGAAATGCAAATAAATAGAACGGAATTGGGAACCCAATCCGTTTTATTCTCTTTCATCCAGACTATACTGTCGGCTTTGGAATTTCACCAAATCTGCTAACCTTAAAAGTACAAAGCGAAACAATTTTGTTAAAACACAATCAAAATTGACCGCACTTTTAAGTGCTCGTGGGCTGTCACCACCGGTAGGGAATTTCACCCTGCCCTGAGAATGCAGGTCGTAGTATAACGTAAAATGTCGCTGTAAAAAATCATTCAATGAAAAATGTTTTTATTTGCACAAAGATTGCATAAAATAGGACTATTCAGCCACCTCGCAGTGGCCATTTAGCGAAGGATACATTATGTCGAACAAACACGATAAAAAAGTGGGTGTGATTTTTGGGAAATTCTACCCTGTTCACACCGGCCATATTAATATGATTTATGAAGCATTCAGTAAAGTGGATGAGCTTCACGTGATTGTCTGTAGCGATACCGAACGCGATTTAAAGCTGTTTTATGATAGTAAAATGAAACGCATGCCGACGGTACAAGATCGCCTTCGCTGGATGCAGCAAATCTTTAAATATCAAAAAAATCAAATTTTCATTCATCACTTAGTTGAAGATGGCATTCCAAGTTACCCAAATGGGTGGCAAGCTTGGAGTGACGCAGTAAAAAATCTATTTGAAGAAAAACAATTTACCCCGACGATGGTATTTAGTAGTGAGCCACAAGACAAAGCGCCATACGAAAAATACTTAGGACTTGAAGTTTCTTTAGTGGATCCTGATCGATCTTTCTTTAATGTATCCGCGACGAAAATTCGTACTACTCCTTTCCAATATTGGAAATTCATTCCGAAAGAAGTCCGTCCATTCTTTGCGAAAACCATTGCCATTTTGGGTGGTGAAAGCAGCGGTAAAAGTGTGTTAGTCAGCAAACTGGCTGCCGTATTTAATACTACTTCTGCATGGGAATATGGTCGGGAATATGTCTTTGAAAAATTAGGTGGCGATGAGCAAGCCATGCAATATTCTGACTATCCACAAATGGCACTAGGTCACCAACGCTATATTGATTATGCAGTGCGTCATGCCCATAAAGTCGCGATTATTGATACTGATTTCATTACCACGCAGGCTTTTTGTATTCAATACGAAGGTAAAGCCCATCCATTCCTCGATTCTATGATCAAAGAATACCCATTTGATGTCACCATTTTATTGAAAAACAATACAAAATGGGTAGATGATGGCTTACGTAGTCTAGGCAGCCAAAAACAACGTCAACAATTCCAACAGTTATTGAAGAAATTGTTGGATAAATACAAAGTGCCTTACATTGAAATTGAATCGCCAAGTTATTTAGATCGTTATAACCAGGTCAAATCTGTTGTGGAAAAAGTGTTAAATGATGAAGAACTTGAAGGTTTACAGCATACTAAACGCACATTGATCAACGAGAAATAAAATGATTTTATTCGCAGGCGATCCACACGGAAGTTATGAACATCTTTATCCTTTCGTGAAAGAAAACGACAACGTTGCCCTGATTATTTTGGGCGACTTGCAACTCTCTTCACCTGATGAATTAGATAAACTCGCAAAATATTGTGATATTTGGTTTATTCACGGCAACCACGATAGCAAAACCGTCGCCGCATTTGAGGCGATTTGGGGGACTCATTGGAAATCACGTAATTTGCATAATCGTGTTGTTGAAATCCAAGGTCAACGCATTGCCGGCTTAGGTGGCGTATTCCGAGGACAAATCTGGATGCCGCCCAATAAACCAATGTATTTTGATCCTATCCACTATTGCCAATATAGCCCGCAAGAAAAAATTTGGCGTGGCGGTGTACCATTGCGTCATCGCACGTCTATTTTCCCTTCTGATATCGAAGCCATTGAAAATGAGCAAGCCGATATTCTAATTTGCCATGAAGCGCCTAAACCCCATCCAATGGGATTTCGTGTGATTAATCAACTCGCAGAAAAATTAGGGGTAAGACACGTTTTCCATGGTCATCACCACGATAACGTCGAGTACAAGACAAATTTCCCTTATAAAATCACGAATGTTGGTTTTAGAAGTGTCACAGACCTACAAGGAAATTATTTATTAAAAACCATTGATGATCGAGAAAAATAACTAAATAAAGCGTTAATTGTTTTTGATAAAAAGAAAAATTTGAAGAGAGAAGATGGCGCACCCGAAAGGATTCGAACCTTTGACCGCTCGGTTCGTAGCCGAGTACTCTATCCAGCTGAGCTACGGGTGCGTAGTGATGTTTTATTCTTAGTGACCATTTTAACTGATAGAGTCGATTTAAAATGGCGCACCCGAGAGGATTCGAACCTCTGACCGCTCGGTTCGTAGCCGAGTACTCTATCCAGCTGAGCTACGGGTGCAGAATAATAAAACTAAAAACAAATGGCGGTGAGAGAGGGATTCGAACCCTCGATGGAGTTTTTGACCCCATACTCCCTTAGCAGGGGAGCGCCTTCAGCCTACTCGGCCATCTCACCACAATCGGTTTGTGGGCGGTATAATACGTTTTTTTGAAAATAAGTCAAATCATTTTTTGTAAAAGCCGTTTTGGTTGCTTGATTTATCTACATTTTGCATAAATAAAGTGCGGTTGAAAAAACAAATAAATTTCTCACCGCACTTTAACGTAAATCATCTCTAGCCTTTTAAAATTGCTCGTAAACGATCGAGCTGACTAGAAGTTTGTTGTTGCTTCTGCTCTGCCGTCAATTTTGGCTTATCTTTTTCCCATTGCACATCATCTTGCGGTAACTCTGCCAAGAAACGGCTAGGCTCTGGGCGAATTAACTCGCCAAACTGACGTCTTTCACGACAAAGAGAAAAAGTCAGCGTTTGTTGTGCTCGAGTAATGCCCACATAGGCTAGACGGCGCTCTTCCTCTACATTGTCTTCATCAATACTGGTTTGATGAGGTAAAATCCCTTCTTCCATACCGATTAAATACACATGGGGAAACTCTAAGCCTTTGGAGGCGTGCAATGTCATTAATTGCACTTGATCACTCTCGTCATCATCTTCACCTCGCTCCATCATATCGCGCAAGGTTAAACGGGTAACCACTTGATTTAAATTCATCGGCTCATTCACCTCATCGCCTTTGAGCATATCCTCTACCCAGCTAAACAAGGTTGCTACGTTTTTACTCTGCATTTCAGCAGCTTTCGGGCTGGTGGCATACTCATACAAATATTCTTCGTAATGCAAGGAAGAAAGTAAAGAACGCACAGCGGTTTCAGGATCGGAACGTAAACTTTGATCGTTCAACTCCACAATCCAACGACCAAATTTTTGCAATGCATCATAGGCTTTTGGTGTAATACGTTGCATCAGTTCAAACTCAAAAATCGCCTCAAATAAGCTGATATGTTTTTCCTGTGCTAACTCGCCTAGTTTTTGTAATGTTGCAGTACCAATTTCCCGTTTCGGTGTATTCACAATACGCAAAAAAGCCGCATCATCATCTTGATTCACCAACAAACGCAAGTAGGCCATCATGTCCTTAATTTCAGCACGAGAGAAAAAAGACGTTCCACCAGAAATTTTGTACGGAATACGGTTTTGCATCAGTACTTTTTCCAATAGACGGGATTGATGATTCCCCCGATACAAAATCGCATAATCCTTGAATTTGGTTTTACGGCTAAAACGATGGGCAATCAATTCCGCTACAATCCGTTCGGCTTCATGCTCCTCATTTTTCGCTTCAATGACTTGCATTTTTTCACCTTCGCCCAAGTTGGAAAAAAGCTTTTTGTCAAATACGTGCTTGTTGTTATCAATCAAAATATTGGCACAATGCAAAATACGATGAGTGGAACGGTAATTTTGTTCTAATTTGATGACTTGCAAACGTGGAAAATCATCACGTAAGCGCACCATATTTTGCGGTCGAGCACCTCGCCAAGAATAAATGGATTGGTCGTCATCTCCCACTACGGTAAAGCAAGCTCTCTCGCCTACCAGTAATTTGATGAGTTCATATTGGCTGGTATTGGTATCTTGATATTCATCCACCAACAAATAGCGGATTTTCTCCTGCCATTTTGACCGCACTTCTTCGTTCTGCTTGAAAAGTAAGGTTGGCAACATAATCAAATCATCAAAATCCAACGCATTATAAGCTCGGATTTGCGCCGCATAACGCTCATAACATTTTGCAAAGGTTTGGTATTTGGCATCTTTCGCTAAGGCATAAGCCTGTTTTGGCGAAACCAAATCATTCTTCCAGTTGGAAATAACGGAAATTAATTCACGCAGTAAGTCTTTATCTTCCTGCAGCACATCTGCCGTCAGTTCTTTTAATAAGGCAAGTTGATCGTGCTCATCAAACAAGGTCATATTGGATTTAAAGCCTAAAGCTTTATATTCCCGCTTGATAATGTCGAAACCTAAAGTATGAAAAGTAGAAACAATCAATCCTTTGGATTTTTCTTTACCAATGGAATGGGCTACACGCTCTTTCATTTCACGAGCGGCTTTGTTGGTAAAGGTTACGGCGGCGATCTGTTTAGGTAAATAACCGCAGTGTTCAATCAAATGAGCAATCTTATTGATGATCACGCGAGTTTTGCCAGAGCCTGCACCAGCTAGCACCAAGCAAGGCCCACTGATATATTCGACAGCCTGTTGTTGTTGAGGATTGAGTTTCATATCTTAATGCAAATTAATTTGACCACGCATAAGGCAACAATGCGGTATCTAATAAAAATGACAGTGGCAAATCTAAAATAGGTAAGCCCCATTTTTGTGCCATCTCTAAATCATAAGCCGCACCCGCGTAAGGTGTGTATTTTTCCGACGGATCGATTAATTTCACCACCGTACCACAACCAGTTAACACTAAAAGTGCGGTTAAAATCAGAAGTGTTTTTTTCATTCACGACGTGCTTTTAAGGCTAAATAGACGGCTTCCGGCACCAGTTCTTTCACATCGCCATGATGCAAATAAATTTCTCGTACAATAGTGGAAGACACAAACGCCCACTTTTCTGTTGGCGGGAAGAACAAACTATCCACACCATCGGTTAATAAACGGTTTAACGCAGCCAGTTGTAATTCATATTCGAAATCCGTCGTTGTACGCACGCCACGAATAATGGCGGTAATCTTTTTCGCCTTGATTTCATTTGCGAGTAAATCAGAGAATCCAAATACTTCCACGTTGGGCAAATGCGCGACCGATTGACGCACGAGCTCAACGCGTTCTTCCAATGAAAACAATGGCTTTTTACTCGGACTATTCGCAACCGCGACAAAAACTTTCGGGAAAATGACCGCACTTCGCGCAATAATATCTAAATGCCCGTTGGTAATCGGGTCAAACGTGCCGGGGTAAATTACGCTTGTCATTTATGGTTCTCCGAAATATTGGTTAAATAAGGATGAAGCAAATCTAAAAGACGCTGTAATGCGCCACGATTTTCGATTAATACCTCGTAGCCTGCATTGCCTAAACGTTGACGTGCCCCTTTAGAATTCAATAACTTATCAATAATCTCTGACAATGCTTTTTCGGTGGAGTTGATTTGCAATACACCTTGCACTTCTAAGAGCGAAGTAAAGACTTCAGGGAAATTGAAGGTATGCTTTCCACTCACAACGGGTAATTTAAACGCCAAAGGCTCTAGAGGATTATGTCCCCCATGTTTGACTAAACTTCCGCCGACAAACGCAATATCTGAAATACCATACATCAACATCAACTCGCCCATGGTATCACCCAGAATCACTTGGGTATTTTCTGAAGGAATCTCCCCCGTTGAACGACGAATAAAGTTAAAGTTGGCTTTTTCAATTAAATCGGCCACAGGATTAAAACGTTCAGGATGACGAGGTACCAGCAATAACAGCAAGTTTGGATGTTTTTTTAGTAACAAATGATGCGCTTGTAAAATGAGTTCTTCCTCCCCTTCATGGGTACTCGCTGCAATCCAAATCTGACGATCTTTCGCCCAGCTTTCATGAAGTGCTTCAATGTCTTTAAGTAATTCACCACTGACCACAAGATCATATTTAATATTGCCAGTTAATTGCAGACGATCTTTCTCATAACCTAACTCTAAATAACGTTTTCCACTGATACTATCTTGTGGCGCAATCAGGCTAATTTGAGAGAACATTCTTTGTAGGCGTTTTTTTACCTTGCCATAACGTCTGGCTGAACGTGCAGAAAGGCGTGCATTCGCCACAATGAAAGGAATATTTCGACGAGCCAAACAATCAATCAAATTTGGCCAAAGTTCCGTTTCAATGACAATGAATACTTTAGGTTGAATAAAATCAATAAAATGATTGATGACACAAGGTAAATCGTAAGGCAAATAACAATGCGTCACAGTTTCCCCGAACGCCGCTTTTACACGTTCAGAGCCTGTTGGCGTGACCGTTGTAAACGTGATCGGTAAATTCGGGTATTCCTTCTGAATACTTTTTACTAGCGGCGTAGCGGCGATCACTTCCCCTACCGATGCAGCATGAATGACGATCCCATCTTCTGCAGGCTTAACAAGATTCGCATAAATACCATATCGCTCGCCTAAACGCTTACGATAATTAGGGGCCTTAAGACTTCGTAGCAACATGAAGAACAGCACAAAAGGCTGAATCAGATACATCAGGCCGGTATAAAAAAAACGCCACATAAAATAAATTCGGTTATACTTACAAAAACTTCGGCTAGTATAACAAAAAAAGGATCAAAATATGCCAACAATTAGCGTTGCCATGATTGTCAAAAATGAAGCGGCAGATCTTGCTCAATGTCTTGATACGGTAAAAGATTGGGTAGACGAAATCATTATTGTCGATTCAGGCAGTACTGATAATACCCAAGAAATCGCTGAACAATATGGTGCAAAATTTTATTCACATCCTGATTGGCCTGGTTTTGGCAAACAACGCCAAAGAGCCCAAGAATATGTCACTAGTAATTATGTTTTGTGGTTAGATGCCGATGAACGCATCACACCGAAACTTCGGGAATCTATTCAACAAGCGGTTCAACAAGATACACCAAATACGGTTTATGATATTCCTCGTGTGAGTGAAGTGTTTGGACGAGAAATTCGTCATTCAGGTTGGTACCCCGATTATGTGGTGCGTTTATATCGCACAAATTATGCAGGATATAATGATTCCCTCGTACATGAAAAAGTGGTTTATCCTGAAAACACAAAAGTACAGAAATTAACTGGGGATTTAGAGCATTTCACTTATAAAAGCATTCATCACTATTTGGTGAAATCTGCGGGCTACGCCAAAGCTTGGGCAGATCAACGCCAAGCTAAAGGTAAAAAAGCAACATTGTGGCAAGGTGTTAGCCATGCCATCGGCTGCTTTGTCAAAATGTACATTTTAAAAGCCGGTTTCTTAGATGGAAAACAAGGTTTCCTGCTGGCGCTACTTTCGGCCCACTCCACCTTTGTGAAGTATGCTGATTTGTGGGAACGTAATCAGCATTAATCAAAAACAAAAAGTGCGGTCAAAATTAACTGCACTTTTTATTTCTTTTAGAACAAGAAAAATTAGTTTTTCGCTGCTGCCGCTGCTTTCACGATTACTGCAAACGCAGGCGCTTTAAGTGAAGCACCGCCCACTAATGCACCATCGATATCTGGTTGAGTGAATAATTCTGCTGCATTAGCGTCATTTACCGAACCGCCGTATTGAATGATCACTTGATCTGCTACAGCTTGTGATTTTGCTGCGATGTGGCCACGGATAAATGCATGAACAGCTTGTGCTTGTGCTGGAGTCGCTGATTTACCAGTGCCGATTGCCCAAATTGGTTCGTAAGCAATCACTGCACCATTAAATGCTTCTACGCCTAATGCGTTGATGACTGCATCAATTTGACGTGCACATACTTCTTCCGTTTTACCTGCTTCGTTTTCAGCTTCAGTTTCACCAATACATAATACTGGTACTAAACCAGCTTCTTTTAATACGCCAAATTTTTTCGCAACCAATTCGTCGCTTTCTTTGTGATAAGTACGACGCTCAGAGTGACCGATAATAATGTATTTTGCACCAAAATCTTTTAACATTTCGCTAGAAATATCACCGGTAAATGCACCTTTCACATTGATATCTACGTTTTGTGCACCTAATTGAATCACACTTTTACCGCCGCAGCTGCAACCACAACCAGAAAGTGCTGCTTCAGCCGTACCTAAATACATAACGGGTGGGGCAATTGCCACATCACAACCTGTTACATCATGTAATTCTGCTTTTAATCCTTCGATTAATTCTTTGGTGAACGCTTTGGAACCATTTAATTTCCAGTTACCCATCACTAAAGGACGACGTGCCATTTTTGTTTCTCCGTATTAAATAAATAAAAAGTGTGTTTACTATACCAAACTTTGGGCAGATTTCTTTGTGCAAAATCACATTTTGAAAATTTTTTTGGGTAAATGATGATTATTTTGTGCTAAAAAGCTACAATCTACTGTACGGAACCGATAAAAAATAAATAATTTTATAAATAAACGGAAAATAGGTCTGGTAACAATGAAAATTTTCAAAGCCGAACAATGGAATATAGAAGTGCTTGCTCCACTCTTTGAAGCCTATCGACTTGCCAACAGAATGAGTGAAAATCCTGACCGCACTTTAACCTTTTTAACGAATCGTATACGTTTTAATGAAAGCATGTTTTTTGTTGCTGTAAACGAAAGCTCACAGGCGATTGGTTTTGTTCAACTTTATCCTCGCTTGTCCTCTTTACAACTACAACGCTATTGGCAATTAACCGATATTTTTGTAAAAGAAGATAAACATCAAGCCGAGATTTATGCTGCCCTTATTTCTAAAGCAAAAGAGTTTGTCCGTTATACACAATCTAATCGTTTAGTGGCAGAATTAAGCCAAGCCCAACAGAGTATTTTAGAACGCGAAGGATTTAAACTAAACACGAAAAAAAGTTTGTTTGAATTAACTCTCTAATGCATACACTCCTCAATCAATATTGGGATTACTTGAGAATTGAACGCCAAGTAAGCCCACATACGCTCACTAATTATCAACATCAACTGGATGCGATTTTAGCGATTTTGGCTGAAAAAGGTATTCAGCACTGGCAGCAAGTGAATCCTAGTGTGGTCCGTCTTATTTTGGCGGAAAGCCGTAAGCAAGGTTTAAAAGAAAAGAGCTTAGCATTACGTTTATCTGCCCTTCGCCAGTTCTTCAGCTATCTTGTGCAGCAAGGTCAACTGAAAGTAAATCCCGCAACGGGTATTTCAGCGCCGAAACAAGGCAAACATTTACCAAAAAATATTGATGCTGAACAAGTCCAAAAATTGCTTTCAAATGACAGCAAAGATCCCATTGATTTGCGTGATCGCGCGATGATGGAATTAATGTATAGTTCAGGACTTCGCTTATCTGAATTGCAAGGCTTAAACCTCAATAGTATTAACACTCGTGTACGTGAAGTGAGAGTAATTGGTAAAGGAAACAAAGAACGTATTGTACCTTTTGGGCGTTATGCTTCTCATGCAATTCAGCAATGGTTAAAAGTACGCCCTTTATTTAATCCTAAAGATGATGCCCTTTTTGTAAGCCAACAGGGAAATCGCCTGACTCATCGTTCTATTCAAAAACGAATGGAAACCTGGGGCATTCGCCAAGGATTAAACAGTCATCTTAATCCGCACAAACTACGCCACTCTTTTGCCACTCACATGCTGGAAGCGAGTTCGGATTTGCGAGCTGTTCAAGAGCTTTTAGGGCACAGCAATTTGTCCACCACGCAAATTTATACGCATTTGAATTTCCAACATCTTGCAGAAGTGTATGATCAAGCCCATCCTCGAGCAAAACGAAAAAAATAAACAAAGTGCGGTCAAAAATCGTCGTCTTTTTTAACCGCACTTCTAAACAAAAAGGCTACCTTTCGGTAGCCTTTATTTATTGTACTATAAGCTAAATGCTTGAATATAAGGAAGTTTACCTTTCTTCAGCATGTCTTCGATACCACTTTGGTGGTCATTTTCACCTAAGCCGCGTAATTCAAAGGTAACGCCAACACTGTTATCATAAACAACCTGATCGTTACGTTGATTCTGACGGCTCGTTACATAACGTCTTGCGCCAACACCTAAAGACCAACAGCACGAGTTATATTGCACCCCCACATATTGCTCAACTGGTTTTTTCAATGCAATATCTTGATAGTATTTTCCGACAACTGCCCAGTTATCTGAAACTTCCCATGCTGCTACAACACCGACCTGTTTAATATCTTGTTGGTAACGGTTAGCAGACGCACCTAAGTTTTGGTTGATATACTCTTTACTTGCGTAACGATAATTTAACTGAATCAGATTGTTCTTCATCGGATTAAATTCTAAACTGCTATTTGCCAATGATGCTTTATCTAGCAACGTATCATATTGGTAGCTACCGCGCCAATTCCATTTATTACTAATTTTCCAGTTAGATTCCAATGCCCAAGAAGAAGAGGATTTTGGTGTACGATTACTTGGATTATCATCAATTCTGGAGGCTGTTAAATAATAAATTTGCCCTGCGGAGAAATTAAAACGTTCATCGGCATTTTTATCATAAAAACGGCTTGTTCCCCCAACTGTCACCTGGTTTGCAGATGAAATACGGTCTAAACCACTATAGCGACGATCGCGGAATAGAGAATAATAATCTTGTTGAACTAAAGCGGAATCATAACCAAAACCGAGGTAATTATTTACACGTTTTGAACCAATATTACTTTGGTCTTTGTATGGTCGATACAAATATTGAATATGAGGTTCAAGTGTTTGTGTATAACCATCAAATAAAGTTTTGTTGCTCGCTAAAACCGTTTGCAAATCTACTTTTAATTGCGGCAATACACGATTTACTGATTTTTGTACCTCTTCTGCAGCAGAAGAAGAGCCTTTTTTCTGGTTATAATGCGTTGCATAAAGTTTAGTCTCAATATTCAAGCTACCATATTTATTTGACATTGCCGTTGCCAAGCTTGGCTCAACATGAAAACGCCATGCGGTTGGCATCAGGGCGCTATCATTATCAAAACGTACTGCTTGTGAGAATAATTTAAAATCAACCCAGCCGTTTGCCAAATCATTTTTGTAATAATTGAAGTCAATTTGTGGCAGCGCACGATAAGGTCCCACAGAAACCTCATCAAAAATTTGGAATTGACGTGCTGAAATCGCAAAGTTGTAATTTGGTTTATAGTAAGCAATACGTGCATACTGGTTCGCATAACCATCAGTACTGTTACCATAATCAGAATCAAAATCGGTAAAATAACGTTTATCACTCACTTTTGTGTAATCGATATTTAAACGCCAGTTCTCAAGAAAAGAAGAGTGATGTTTCCAATAGAATAAATGACGCTTACGGCTATCACTAGTGTATTTATCATAACGATCACGCCCTAAATATTCACCTGCAAATTTACCTTCACCAACGGGTGTTAAATAACGGAACTCACCATTTAATTGCCAGCCACGACGAGACATATATTTGGGTGCAATTGTGGCATCGTAATTTGGCGCAATGTTCCAATAAATTGGTTGTTTATACCAATAACCATCTCGGCTAGAATGACCAACTGTTGGCATTAATAAACCTGAACGGCGGCGATCACCAATCGGTAATTGCAGATAAGGGGTATAGAATACCGGCACACCTAATACTTTAAAACGTGCATGCCAAAATTCAGCATATTCTTCTTTGATGTGCTGACGAATCTCAGAGGCATCTACCGCCCAAGCATTATCATCGGGTAAACAAGATGTAAATGTTGCATTTTTCATTAAACGGTAATTATCGCCTAACTCGATTTCTTGTGCTTTACCACGACCTTGACGTCCTACAAGTTGGTAATCTGCATCGGTTACGTTACCATTTTTGCTATCTAAATTAAAACTCGCATCATTACCTAATAGATTGATTTGGTTGTCTTTATAATCAAATCCACCACGTAAATAAGCCCAACGTTGTGCTTGATTGCCCTCACCAGTTTGTTTAACTTCAACTGAATTCCCAACTAGATGGCGGTTTCCTTGTTTCAAATCGACATTGCCTTGATAAATCGCCTGAGTTGGCTGATTAATCTCTGCTTTATCTGCTTCAATATAAATTGGCAAATTATTGACATCACCTTTCACGACCTCACCAGTAAAATGAGGCACACCAAGTAAACACTGAGAATGCAGATCTGCCAAACTTTGTTGACTATAAAGTGCGGTCAGAATTGAGATTGAAATTAAGGTATATTTTTTATTCATAATTCAGTTCTTATTCAGATGAAATTAGGGGGATTATACTGGAACATCATTTACAACAACAGTTATTTGTATGATCGTTGACTAATCCCATCGATTGCATAAAGGCATAGCATGTCGTTTCGCCAACAAAGACAAAACCACGCTTTTTCAACGCTTTTGACATTGCTTTTGAGGTTTCAGTTCTGGCAGGTACCACAGAAATATCGGGTACATCATTGATAATCGGTTGATGATTCACAAACGACCACACAAAATCACTGAAATTTTCACCGCACTTTTCCATGGCTAAATAGGCTTTGGCATTTTTCACAATGGCTTCCAGTTTTGCCCGATGGCGAATAAGCCCAGTATTTTCCATGCAATGATCAATATCCTGTTCGGTCATTTGCGCGATTTTGGCTGGTTCAAACTGATGGAAGGCGGCCCGATAAGCTTCACGTTTTTTCAATACAGTAATCCAGGAAAGCCCCGCCTGTTGTCCTTCTAAACAGATTTTCTCAAACAGTTTTTGGCTATCAAATTGTGGCTTGCCCCATTCCTTATCGTGATAGTCTATGTAAATCGGAAGTTTGCCCACCCAAGGACATCTCGTATTTGTACTCATACCATATCCTTTTTAAGCTGTTCATAGATAGCAATAAAATCAGGCATTACCCCGCACCACAAATGGAATGAATGGGCAGCTTGTGCCACCAACATACCAAAACCATCGCTGACATTATTCAGACCTAAGGATTTACAGTAGGCAATAAAAGGCGTGTCGCTACCTTTGGCATATTGCATGTCATAACAAGCGCGAGCCAATGATAAGATAGAGCCGTCAACGGCAGCAGTATGCCCGCTTAATCCGGCCGAAGTTGCATTGATCACTAAATCGTAGGTTTGCGCGGGAATTGCATCCATCGCGACTGCTTCAATTGTGCCGTAAGGCCTGAACTTGTCTGCCAGCTGTTGCGCTTTTTCTAGCGTGCGGTTAGCCAAGACAATCTGCTGTTGTGCTTCCAATAAAGGCAGTAATACCCCTTTGGTTGCCCCGCCGGCACCTAAAATTAAAATGCGTTGTTGTGGCTGAATCCAACCTAAGCGTTGTAAATCCGTCACTAAACCAATGCCATCGGTGTTGTCCGCATAGAGTTTGCCGTTAGCCAATTTCTTTAATGTATTACAGGCTTCTGCCAGTTTTGCCCGTTCGCTATGTTCTTCAGCGAGTGCATAGGCGCGTTCTTTAAATGGTGCGGTGATATTGCAACCTTGTGCTCCTTCAGCAAAAAAGGCCTGTAATTGCTGCTCAAAATCCTCAAGGTCACCTAATTTGGCAACATATTCCATCGCTTGCTGAGTTTGCTTGGCAAATAAGCGATGAATCAACGGGGATTTACTTTGGGCAATAGGATTGCCCCAAACGGCATAGTGCTGCATATCTTATCCTTGTCTGAAAAGTTGGTTTGTGAGCAAATCGCGAATTTCCGATGGATTTTGTGCTTGACCAACAGCTTCATCAAGCACGGGGAAATCTGCCCCAAATTGGGAACGCACGGCATCTGCGCTGCGGCAAGGTGATTGACCGGTTAAGTTCGCGCTAGTCGAAGTGAGGGCAAAGCCTGTTTCTTCACATAAGGCTTTGACGGCAGGATGAGTACATAAACGCACCGCAATGCTATTAAATTGCCCCGTCAGGAAATGTGGAACCTCTGTCTTAGCCGGCACCACCCAGGTGATTGGATGATCGTATTGTGCCTGTAAGCGTGCAAGTTGTTCGTCAGACAAATGGGAAAAATCGATAAATGGCTGCAAAAAATGCAAGCTCGGTGCAACTAAAATAAGACCTTTTTCAATCGGACGCTGTTTTAAATCGAGCAATTTTCTGACCGCACCTTCACTTAGCGGATTACAGCCTAAACCGAATACCGCCTCAGTAGGATAGGCAACCACTTCGTCTTGCATTAAACAAGCGGCAATTTGTTGTACATTCATTTTTCGTTCTCAAAAATATGTCGACAGCTTTTATTTGCACATTGCCACACTAGGTATTCGGCATTTTCACTTTTTAATAGCGCTAGTGGAAAATGGCATTGTGGGCAAGGAATAGCATAGGGTTTTGCGGGCAAGGAAAATTTGCAATGGGGAAAGTTATCGCAACCATAAAAGATTTTCCCTTGTCGTCCACGTCGAGCAACTAAATGCCCTTTATGGCACTCTGGGCAGTCAATGGATTGTTCTTCATCCTGTTGCTCATGCACCACAAAATCACAATCGGGATAATGGCTGCAACCAATAAACATCCCAAAAGCACCTTGTTTGAGTTGGAGTGGATTGCCACATTGTGGGCAGGTTTCATCAAGCTCTTTCAACACCTTATGTTCCACCTTATGCAAGGGACGCAAATAATCACAGGCGGGATATGCTGTACAACCTAAAAACAGTCCCTTTTTACCCTGTTTCATTTGCAAAGGTGCGCCGCATTGTGGGCAATATTCTTCGTGTTTTGTGTGTTGGAAAAGACTTTGACTCATACGCTGTCCCTATGCTTGTAGCATTGTTTCCAATTCTTCCTGGACCGCTAACCAATCCATTTCAACTTCTTCTAATCCTTTCTTCACCTCTACTTGCTGTGCCAAAAGTGCGGTCAATTTTTCTTTATTTTCTGCGCTGTATAGCTCGGAATCTGCCAATTGGTTTTCAATCTCCGCAAGTTTGGAGGCATATTTATTCATTTTTTCCTCCAATTGAGAGATTTGTTTACGAAGAGGCGCCGTTTGTTGGCGAAGTTCGGCCTCACGACGTTTTTGTTCCTTGCGGTTTTGCATGGAATTTTCATTGTCGTCATTTTTCTCCGAGGATTTATTTTCTGGTGCACTATTTTGTTCATTCAGCCACTTTTGGTAATCCTCTAAATCGCCTTTGAATTCTTCCACTTTTTTGTCGTGTACCAAATAGAATTCTTCCACGGTATTACGTAGTAAGTGACGATCATGGGAAACCACCACCAAAGAGCCCTCGTAATCCACCAATGCTTCAGTTAACGCCTGACGCATATCTAAATCCAAATGGTTAGTTGGTTCGTCGAGCAGTAATAAGTTTGGACGTTGCCAAACAATCAGTGCAAGCACCAAACGGGCTTTTTCTCCACCGGAAAAGGCTTTCACCTCTTGATTAATTTTGTCTCCATGGAACGCAAAACTCCCAAGATAATCCCGTACCTGTTGCTCCGTTTGCTCTGGTGCGAGTTTCTGCATGTGCCAGAGAGCGGATTCATCTGCACGTAGCGTATCAAGCTGATGTTGAGCAAAATAACCGAGTTGCACGCCTTTAGCTAATTGCACTGTACCAGAAAGCGCGGTGAGCTCGCCGGCTAACAATTTAATTAAGGTTGATTTCCCTGCACCATTTTTCCCGAGCAAACCGATGCGCGAACCCGGTACTAAATTCAGTTTAATTTTACTTAAAATTTCTACCGCACTTTCACCGCTACCATAACCGGCGCTCGCCTGTTCAATCATCACCAAAGGATTCGGCAAGGATAGTGGTGGACGGAATTCAAAAGTAAAAGGATTATCCACATAAGCCGGTGCAATCAGTTCCATGCGCTCTAAGGCTTTCATGCGGCTTTGTGCTTGTTTGGCTTTGGTTGCTTTGGCTTTAAAGCGGTCGATATATTTTTGTAAATGAGAGATCTTTTGTTGTTGCTGACGATACATAGCAGTTTGTTGTGCCAGTTTAGTTGCCCGTTGCACTTCAAAGGAAGAATAATCGCCAGTGTATTCGTTGAGCTTCTGATTTTCGATATGGAGAATTTTTGTCACAATCGGATCGAGAAAATCACGGTCGTGGGAAATTAATACCAAGGTGCCTTGATATTGCACTAACCAACGTTCTAACCAAATAACTGCATCCAAATCCAAATGGTTGGTCGGCTCATCTAGCAATAATAAATCCGATGGACAAAGCAATGCTTGCGCCAAATTCAAGCGCATTCGCCAACCACCGGAGAAGGATTTCACTGGTTGAGCGATTTCTTCTTGGTTAAAACCTAAACCATGCAATAAGGAAGCCGCACGAGATTGGATCGTCCAAGCATCCAAGGTTTCTAATTGCCCATGAATGCGCGCAATCGCATGACCATCATTACGTTCATTGGCTTCGTTAAGTTCCTGCTGCAAACGGCAATATTCGCGATCCCCTTGAATCACATAATCAATGGCGGGAATATCCAACGCAGGCGTTTCTTGATTCACCCAAGATACTCGCCAGTTGGATGGATAAGTGACCTCGCCGCCCTCTGGCGTTAATTCTTTTTTTAATAGAGCAAAAAGAGAAGACTTACCGCAACCATTCTTACCCACCAAACCGACTTTTTGTTTCGGATTGATAGTTGCCGTAGCATTCTCGAGCAATTCGGTTTGCCCGCGCTTTAGGGAAATATTATTAAATACAATCATTTTTTCGAATACATCTGAATTTGTGCCTATTTTGCAATATTTTTCCTTTTCTCGGAACAGTCTATTCCAATTTTATCGATATTTCTGCCTGAAAAAATACGTATAATGATGCTCAACAAATCAATCATGAGGAAATAAAATGAAGCTCTCTATTCTCAATCTCGCCCCTGTCCGAGAAGGACAAACTTATTTGCAAGCCGTTGAGTCTATGGTAAGTCTTGCAAAACATGCTGAGAACATTGGCATTGAACGCTATTGGATTGCTGAGCATCATAATATGAAAAATTTGGTGAGTTCAGCGACCGCACTTTTAATTCAACATACGCTAGCCAACACGAAAACTTTGCGCGTGGGATCGGGTGGAGTGATGTTACCGAATCATTCGCCGTATGTAGTCGCTGAGCAATATGGCACACTGGAGACGCTTTATCCAAACCGTGTTGAACTCGGTTTAGGCCGTGCACCAGGAACTGATATGCAAACGGCTGCAGCACTTCGTCGTGGACGAAACAGTCTGGATTTCCCTGCGGAAATTGCGGAACTTCGAGGTTACTTTAAAGATAGCAATCCTGTTTCAGCTTATCCTTCCGCAGGCTTGAATATACCGTTTTATATTTTAGGATCTAGCACCGAAAGTGCCTATCTTGCGGCCGAGCTTGGCTTGCCTTATGCCTTTGCTTCACACTTTGCGCCACGCATGATGGAAATGGCGGTGGAGATTTATCGCAAAAACTTCAAACCCTCTACCTATCTTGCTGAGCCTTATGTCATCTTAGGTGTGAACGCGGTTGTTGCCGAAACCGATAATGAAGCGAGACAACTGGCGACAACACAAACACTATTTTTCTTAAATGTGGTCACTAACGCGCAACAAAATTTACAACCGCCTTTGGCATCAGAGGAAGATGTTTGGAAAGCTCAAATGCACGCTCAAAAGAAACCGCACTTTGGCCCAGTCGATTTCGAGGAAATCCCGATTTACAACCAAGAGCGAGCCGTAGTGGAACAAATGACTGCTTGTTCGCTTATTGGTAGTCCTGAAAGTGTGGATTTTCAACTCAAGCAATTACGTGAACGGGTACATTTTGATGAAATTATGGCAGTAAGCTATATTTTTGATGAGCAAAAACAAGCCCAATCTTACACGATGTTGAAAGCGATTGTGGATAAGCAATAGCGAGACAAAAAGAAAAGTGCGGTGAATTTCACCGCACTTTTTGTTTATAAGGTTGATTAGATTACGATTTGACCTTGTTCTTTACTTAATTAATAAGCCGTTTCTATCGGCAAACCAGCTTTTACCCAACCATCAAAGCCACCAATGATGCTAAACACATTTTCATAGCCTTGCTCAACGAGGAAAGTCGCCACATTTCGGCTGCTCACACCATGATAACAACTCACGATAATTGGGGAGTCGAAATCCACCAGCTCTTCAAATTGTAAAAAACTTTGGTTGGTTAAATGAAACGCCCCTTTTGCATGAGAATAGGTAAAACGTTGTGGATCCCGAATGTCTGCAAGCATGGCACCATTTTGTACCATTTCCCAAGCTTGTTCAGGGCTAATTTCTTTAAACGACATGGTTTGTTCCCTTTGCGCGCTGTTTATACACGCCATCAAAAATAATCAGGCTCATCGCCAATACTAAACAAATGAATAACGGATAACTGTCCGCATCCATTTCCTCTCCAATTAAAAATGAAATAATCACCATCAAAATGGTTTCAACATAGCCTAGAAGGCCAAGTAAATTCATCGGCAGCATATTGCTGGCGATCACGTAAGCAATCAATGCTGAACCACTAATGAGCCCGAGCAATACCAATAATCCCCAAATATTAGGATTCGATTCCTGCACGGTAGCAAAATCGGTTTGAAGGGCAAAGTAAACGCTAACTGGCAATAATGCGATCATTTCTAAGCAAAAAGCACCAAGATCGGTATTTTTTAAGGCTTTTCTTAGAGAGAAATAAGTCGTGTAGCCAACACAAATGACAATAGCTTCCCAAGATAATTCGCCTTTTAAGACGATATTAGAAATCACCCCCACTGCCGCAATTAACACGGCAATGAATTTCAATGTTGAAATTCGTTCTTTAAAAATGATCCGTCCTGCGGCCACCATCACAATTGGCAATAATAAATAACCGAAAGAAACACTTAAGGAGCTACCGTTATTGGGTGCCCACAAAAAGAGCCACATTTGATAACCCATTAATGCACCACAGGTGATATAGGAAAGGGCAAAGAGCGGTTGTTTTTTAATACGTTTTAGATGCTCTGCCAATGCCTGTTTTTGTTTAAACATGATGACAGAAAGGGCAACAAAAGGGAATGTAAACAGCATTCGATAGCCGAAAATATCCGTGCCACTGAGCGGTTTCAGTAGCGTGGAAAAATAATACATATAGCCAAATAAAAGCGAGGCTAAAAGTGAAATAAGTATGCCTCTTAACATAATAAATCCTTAGGTTAATTCTGCTTATTATTTTAGTCTAACATCTCCCAAAATGCACGAATTAGAGGGTTTGCTAAATTTCTTTTTTGCACACAAACGCCTAAATCAAACGCTTCGACTGGATTGTCTAAATTTAAACGAGACACGTCTTTTGACATAGGGTTATTATCAATCACCACATCGGGCAACATGGCTAATCCAAAACCGAGCGCCACCATTGGCACGATACCTTCGTGACCTGCCACAGTGGCATAAATTTTAGGGTGTTTAATGTGTTTACTACGTAGCCATTGTTCAATACGCTGGCGTGCCATTCCATCTAACGGCAAAATGAAAGGCATTTGCTGCCAATTGATGGGCTCTTCTTGCAATAATTGTGTCGCTAAACAAGCCACTCGAGGGGCAATTAATGAAAGGGAAATATCATCAATCTTATAAAACTCCAATCCTGTCGGCAGATTATTCGGTTTTCCCGCCAAAGCGAGATCCACTTGTTCCGATTGAATAAATTGCACCGCTGAAGCGGGGTCACCAGTTGTCAGTTGAATTTCAACCTTTGGATAGCGAGAACGAAACTTGGCTAACACCTGTGGCAAGTGACTATATGAAGCCGTTACCGAACAAAATAAGCGCAACTCTCCGCTTAATTCCGCTGAGTTATCCCGAAGTTGACGCTTAAACTGTTGCCAGTTTTGCCATTCTGTTTTCGCAAATTGCAGAAATTTATCGCCTTGTTCGGTTAAACGCACTTGTCGATTATCACGAATAAATAAAGGCTGTTCTAATTCTTCTTCCATTCGTTGAATCTGTCGTGAAAGCGTAGAAGGCGACATATGATTTTGCGTAGCGGTTTTAGCAAAATTTTGTGTGTCCGCAAGATGAAGAAATATTTGGAGGTCTTGAAAGTTCATATGTATCGTTAAAAGCAAATAACGTTGCAAAATTTGCAACACTAAATGGCAATAATATCACTTTACGCAACAACTAAAAACCTTATAATCCACTTCACAACAAAAAACTATATTCAAACACAACCTCATACACATTAATCAACATCATAAAAAGGATGAAAAATGGCTAACTATTTCAACACATTAAATTTACGCGAAAAATTAGACCAATTAGGTCGTTGTCGTTTTATGGATCGCAGCGAATTTGCTGACGGTTGCAATTACTTAAAAGGTAAAAAAATCGTTATCGTCGGTTGTGGTGCACAAGGTTTAAACCAAGGTTTAAATATGCGTGACTCAGGCTTAGATATTTCTTACGCATTACGCCCTGAAGCAATTGCGGAAAAACGTGCTTCATTCCAACGTGCAACTGAAAATGGCTTTAAAGTGGGTACTTACCAAGAATTAATCCCAACCGCAGACTTAGTGATCAACTTAACACCAGACAAACAACACTCTAAAGTGGTAGCTGATGTGATGCCATTAATGAAAAAAGATTCTGCATTCGGTTACTCACACGGTTTCAACATCGTTGAAGTAGGTGAGCAAATCCGTGAAGACATCACTGTAGTCATGACTGCACCAAAATGTCCAGGTACTGAAGTACGTGAAGAATACAAACGTGGTTTCGGTGTACCAACATTAATCGCGGTTCACCCAGCAAATGACCCACGTGGTGAAGGCATGGCAATTGCGAAAGCATGGGCGGCAGCAACCGGTGGTGACCGTGCAGGTGTATTAGAATCTTCATTCGTCGCAGAAGTAAAATCTGACTTAATGGGTGAACAAACCATTCTTTGCGGTATGTTACAAGCAGGTTCTATCGTGTGTTACGACAAACTTGTTGCTGATGGTAAAGATCCAGCATACGCAGGTAAATTGATCCAATACGGTTGGGAAACCATTACCGAAGCATTAAAACAAGGCGGTATCACATTAATGATGGATCGCTTATCAAACAGCGCAAAATTACGTGCATTTGAACTTGCTGAGCAAATCAAAGAAAGCCTTGGTTTCTTATATTACAAACACATGGATGACATCATCAGCGGTCACTTCTCAGCAACTATGATGGCTGACTGGGCAAATGGCGACAAAGATTTATTCGCATGGCGTGAAGCAACTGGCAAAACTGCATTTGAAAATGCACCAAAAGCAGACGGCATCAAAATTTCTGAACAAGAATACTTTGATAACGGTGTATTAATGGTAGCGATGGTGAAAGCAGGTGTTGAATTAGCCTTTGATGCAATGGTTGCAAGCGGCATCTATGAAGAATCAGCTTACTATGAATCACTTCACGAATTACCGTTAATCGCAAACACTATCGCGCGTAAACGCTTATACGAAATGAACGTGGTTATTTCTGATACTGCAGAATATGGTAACTACTTATTCTCTAACGTAGCAACGCCAATTCTTGCTAAAGAAATCATCCCAACCTTACAAAAAGGTGATTTAGGTGAACCAACACCGGCAGTCGCTATCGACAACATCACTTTACGCGATGTAAACGATGCAATCCGTAACCACCCGGTTGAATTAATCGGTCAAGAATTACGTGGTTATATGACAGATATGAAACGTATCGCAGTTGCAGGTTAATCATTAAATCGGTAAAATTCAAGCCAACTTATTCAATAAGTTGGCTTTTTTTATAATCCCAAGGAATTAATATGAAAAACAATACAATTTTTAACCGCACTTTTAAAGTGAGTCTGGTGGCTGTGGCGTTAGGGTTAACTAATTCAGCATGGGCAACAGATCTTACTTGCTCAAACCCTACAGGATGTCAGTATTCTTGGGGATCATTACCTAATTTTTGGACTTTCAACAAAAACCAACAAACATCAATTAGTGATGCAATTAATGTAACTATTACTCCAGGAAACTACCAAAATATCGCTAAAACTGATGTCGGAACTAGAAAACAAAGTGGAGGGCCAATAGCATCTAGTGATTCATTATTTAGTATTTTTGACCTTACTGATAGAAATAATCGCATTACTCTTAAATCTGGTGTAAATGCCACACTTAAAGAGGACTATCCTTCAAGTTCACTTTTAGATATATGGGGTGGTGAAGCCACTTTGGAAAAAGGCTCAAAACTCATTCTTGAGAAAAATTACGCACAAATTCACAATATAACTGATGCTTATGGTGACTCAGATGGCAACGCAGCGATTGAATCTCGTGGTGGCAAAATTAATACACAAGCTGATATTGAAATAAATAACGATGGTTCTAGTGCAATTGAATCTCAAAGAGACTCAACAATCAACTCTTCCAATCATAGTATCAAAATGAATGGAAAGAATAATATTGCCTATGCAATATTCGGTAATGATGTGGTCAATATTGATGATGTACAAATTACAGGAAATCAAGATATGCAATTTGTTTTCAATATTGGTACTGATGATGAACTTCAAACCATTAAAGCTAATAAATTAAAAGCGACTCTTAATGATAAAAGTGGTTTATTCACTACATCAGATGGAGGATCGCAAACAATAACACTAACCAATTCTGAAAGTAACGCTGGTTATGGTTTACTCGCATTCCCATTGGGCGATGAGCAGTTAGTTAAAATTAATTTAGAAAATACAACATTAAATGCTACTCAAGCATTAATCTCGCTTAATGATAAAAACTTCCCTCTTGAAGTAGAAGATGAGGATGATGCATCTAATTCTACACCAGCTGGAGTCTATCATCTAAACCTTACTGCAAGTAAAAACTCCAAACTAACTGGTGCAATTCTTGAAAATCCAGATTGGCCAGTTAAGAATGAAATCAATTTATCTATGTCTAATAGTCAATGGAGTTTCAATAAATCAAGCACATTGAATAACTTAGATGCTAACAGTTCTGACATTACATTTACTCCAACTTCTGAATATAAAACATTAACAATTAAAGATAACCTCACAGGTTCTAGCACATTTAACCTCAATACCAATATTGCTGAAAATAAAAGCGATAAAATCGTTGTTAAAGGTACTGCCGAAGGTAATCATAAAATTGGTGTAACCAACCAAGGCGCGAATGTTGCTAACGGAAAAGTGACACTTGTCGAAACTAATGGCGGTAATGCTGCATTTAGCTTAACGAACCAGAATAATCGTGTAGATTTAGGCGCTTATCAATACTTCCTAACAAAAGAGGGGAATAATTGGGTATTAGCGAATTCTAAAAATGCGGTCACCTCAACTCCACCTGTTGCACCAGTTACACCAAGTAAACCTGTAGTGACTCCAAGTAATCCAGTGGTGACTCCAAGCAAACCTGTGGTGACTCCAAGTAATCCAGTGGTGACTCCAAGTAATCCAGTGGTGACTCCAAGCAAACCTGTGGTGACTCCAAGCAAGCCTGTGGTGACTCCAAGCAAACCTGTGGTAACTCCAAGCAAGCCTGTGGTAACTCCAAGCAAGCCTGTGGTGACTCCAAATAAACCTGTGGTGACTCCAAGTAAACCTGTAGTAACACCAACTGCTCCAGTTCTACCAAGTACACCATTACTTTCAGACTTAGCGAATGCACAAGTTTCTCTTCGCCAAGCACAATTGCTTTTAGTGGAAGATGATTTAAGTGGCATCCATCAACGTCTAGGTGAAGTGAAAAACGGTGAAAAAGGCAATGTGTGGGTTCGCAATGTGAATTCTCGTCAAAAATTAGCCGCACTTTCGACAGGTGAGAGTGAAACTTCTGGCTTTAAACAAAACGTACATAGCTTACAAGTGGGGGCTGATGCTGCTGTAACAGATAATCTCCGTGTTGGTGGGGTTGTTGGTCGTAGCCAAGCAAACGTTGATTTCAGTGGTTATTACGGTGATGGCAAAGTAAGAAGTAACAGCGTGGGCTTATATGCAGCTTACCTTGCAGATAACGGTATTTATGTAGATAACATCGTGAAATACAGCCGTTTACACGCTAACTCAGATCACACTGAAAAACGCCATTACAACGCTTATACTATTTCGAGTGAATTAGGTAAACGCTTTAGCCTTGCGAATGATTGGACAATCACTCCGCAAGCACAATTAGCGTGGACACATATTTCATCACAAGAGAATGAAGATAGCTTATCTTCTGTTTATTCTCGAATTGGTTTACGTGTAGCCAAAGGCTTTGCATTAAGTAATGGTTGGAATTTACAACCTTATGCAGAAGTCAATGCGATTACTAGCAAAAACCATAGCAGCAAAATTCATTACACAAACAGCGCGCTTGATGTCGCAAGCAGCCGTGGACGTTTTGAAAGTGCGGTCGGTTTAAATGCTGGATTTGCAAATCATCGTTTTGGTTTAGAAGTAAGCCGTGCGGACGGTAAAAACTTTGACAAACCTTATGCAATTCAAGCGGTTTATCGCTATCAATGGTAATATAAAAGGGCGGAGTAAAATCCGCCCTTTTTCTCTTTTTTACTGAATAAATAATATGTCGAAATCTTTCTCTTCTCGGTCATTTACAACCAAACGAACGGCAAAACCTACTTGTTTATTTAAGCCTAAAGCAAAGCCACTTACATTAGAACAGACCATTGTTATTTTATTTAACAAACCTTTTGATGTACTGACACAATTCACCGATGAAAATGGCCGAGCTACATTAAAAGATTTGATTGCTATTCCTCATGTGTACGCGGCAGGGCGATTGGATCGTGATAGCGAAGGACTGTTGATTTTAACGAATAATGGTGAAGTGCAACATCGTTTGGCAGATCCTAAGTTTAAAACAGAAAAAACGTATTTTGTGCAAGTGGAAGGTATTCCTGAGGAGTCTGATTTAGACAAGCTTCGTCAAGGTGTTGAATTGAAAGATGGGATGGCGATGCCAGCAAAAGTGCGATTGATTTCAGAACCAGATTTTCTTTGGCCTCGCAATCCCCCTATTCGTGAACGTCAAAGTATTCCAACGAGCTGGTTGGAAATCAAAATTAGTGAAGGGCGTAATCGACAAGTGCGTAGAATGACGGCACATATCGGCTTTCCGACATTACGACTTATCCGTTATCAAATGAGCCATTTAACACTTGATGGACTAAGTAATGGTGAATATCGCTGTTTGAATGAAGAAGAAATGCGTGCGTTATTCAAACAACTTCATTTGAACAACGCACATTGAGATTAGAAACGTTGAGCGGGTTGTGCGTTTTCAACTTGCACGAAGAAGCCTTTATCATTCAAGATAATGCTGTAATCGGTAACATATTTAACGCCGTTGGTTTCCACTATCGCATTACAGCTGCGAATGCCTTGTTGCGGATAAGATTGCGTTTCACGGGCTTGCGAGATTTGTTTCACTGTCATTTGGGTGTTAGTTGCAGCACCTTGTTTTTTGAAGGCATCAGATAATACCGCAAAAACTTTTGAATCATTACATCTTGGTACGACAACGGATTTTGTCACCATACTCGCTGTTTTTTGTGCGACAGTATCCACTTTCTTTTCACTCACTTTTTCAACAGCTTTTGGTTCCGCTTTCTTCACTTCGGTTTTAACCGCTGGTGTTTTTTTAGTAATCACTTTTTCAGGTTTAGCTGATTCTTTAACTGCAGTTTGCTTAGTTTTTTCTACTGGCTGTTTGCCTTTCGTTTTTGCTGGCTCTGCTTTAGCCGATTTATTTGTCGTTTTATTTTTTATTTTTTCTTTTTTCGTTACCGCTTTTTTCGCTTCGACAATTTTAGCTGGCTTCTTCGCTTCTGCTTTTTTGGCATCCGCTTTTTTATTAGCTGTTTTGGCTACTGCTTTAGGTGTCGTTGCTTTCTTGGCCTCCACTTTTTTAACTGCCGTTTTCACTGACTTGGTTTGAGCTGATTTTGCCGTATGATTTGGCGATGCCGCAAAGGCCAAAACTGGTAATAAAGCAAAAATCACCGCGAGTAATTTTTTCATCAGTTATTCTCCTTAAATAAAAAGTGCGGTCAAAATTAACCGCACTTTGAAATCATTTATAAATTAAAGATAGTAGTGTTCTACGTAGTTTAATTTATTGTCAAGTTTTAACACTAACGGTTGACCAGTTGGGATTTCAAAATCCATGATTTCCGCATCAGAAATACCGATGATGTGTTTTGCTAATGCACGAAGTGAGTTACCGTGCGCCACCACTAAAACACGTTTACCAGAAAGCATTGCTGGAGCAATTTGATCTTCCCAGAATGGTAATGCACGTTCTAAGGTTAATTTTAAGTTTTCTGCGTTTGGTACAACATCAGATGGGATGTTTGCATAACGACGGTCGTTATGGGCAGAGTTTGGATCTTTCGGATCTAAATCTGGAGGAGAAATGTCATAAGAACGACGCCAGATATGAACTTGTTCGTCACCGTATTGTTCTGCGGTTGCTTTTTTATCTAAGCCTTGTAATGCACCGTAGTGACGCTCATTTAAACGCCAGTTTTTCACTTGAGGAATCCATAATTGGTGAGATTCTTCTAACACGATGTTACAGGTTTTGATTGCACGAGTTAAAACAGAGGTGAAGGCGATATCGAACTCATAGCCTTTCTCGAACAATTTTTTGCCTGCCGCTTTTGCTTCTTCTACGCCGCGCTCGGTTAAATTTACATCACGCCAACCGGTGAATAAGTTTTTTGCGTTCCACTCACTAAAACCGTGACGAATGAATACTAATTCCATAAGGATCTCCTAAGTATTAATAAAAAAATGAATGGCTCTGTTATAGCAAAAAATCGTTATGTTTAAAAGTAAAAAGGCGGCATTTACTGATCTTTCGCAAAAAATCGCCTGTAAACTTTTAGCCACTCAAAAATAATGCTAGTATTTAAGCTTTATTCGTCCCTTAATTTCTCTCAAGTTTAGATGTATGCAGCAAAGCAATCGTAGAAAAAAAATCTTATCAAAACTGACCGCACTTTTGGCTTGTGGTCTGCTTGGCTTTTCATCTTTCGCGCAAGGCAACGATCTCAATCAAATTCAAAAACAAATTAAACAACAAGAATCGAAGATCGCCGAGCAAAAACGCGCACAAGCTAAACTCCAAGCCAGTCTTAAAGATCAAGAAAGCAAAATTAATAGCGTTGTCGGTGAATTACGTGAAACAGAATTAAGCTTAAAAGAAATCCGCAAACAAATGGCGGAAACCGAAAAGCAAATCAAACAATTAGAAAAGCAAGAGCGCGCGCAAAAAGCAAAGCTTGCAAAGCAAGTAGATGCCATCTATCGTTCAGGTGTAAATCCTTCTACCTTGGAAAGAATGCTTTCGGAAGATGCCCAAAAAGCTGAACGCATGAAAGTGTATTATCAGCACTTAAATCAAGTTCGCATCGATATGATCAACAATCTGAAAGCAACACAAGAGAGTTTAGCGAAACAGCGCGAGGTGATTTCAGGGCAACAAAAAAATCATCGCGATCAACTTTCTACGCAAAAGAAACAACAGCAAGAATTACAAAAAGCGCAACAAGAACGCCAATCTACGTTAAATGAACTCAAAAAAAACTTAACGAAAGATCAGAACAAGCTGGAAACGTTGAAAGCGAACGAAAATGCCCTTCGCCAAGAAATTCAACGTGCTGAACAAGCCGCTCGCCAACAAGAACAACGTGAGCGTGAGGCCCTTGCTCAGAAAAAACAAGAGGAAGAAAAACGGACCTCAAAACCTTATCAACCAACTGATCAAGAACGTAAGTTGATTAATAGTACCAGTGGTTTAGGTACCGCAGCCCGTCAATATAGTCGTCCAGTTTCCGGCCCGACATTGCATTCCTTTGGTTCAATCCAAGCGGGCGAAGTGCGCTGGAAAGGTATGGTTATCGGCGCACCAATGGGGACAGCGGTAAAAGCCATTGCAAGTGGTCGTGTTATTCTCGCCGGCCATCTTAATGGTTATGGTTATATGGTGATTGTGAAGCACGGCGACAGCGACTTGAGTTTGTATGGTTTCAACCAAGCTGTATTTGTGAAACAAGGTCAGCTGGTGTCTGCGGGACAAACCATCTCACAAGTGGGGAATACGGGTGAGCTCTCTAAACCAGCGCTTTACTTTGGTATCAGCCGTAAAGGGGTACCTGTGAATCCGGCTGGGTGGATTAAATAATGGCAAGGTTCTTTCAAAGTGTGGTCAAAAATACGATTATTTTTTCAGCCGCACTTTTCTCTGCATTTACTTTTGCACAAGGCAAACTGGCTATTGTGATTGATGATATTGGCTATCATCCGAAAGAAGATGCCGAGGTTTTAGCTATGCCAAAAGAAGTCTCCGTTGCGATTATTCCTGCCGCGCCCTATGCCAAAATTCGCAATCAACAAGCGAAAGCACAAAATCACGATATTCTCATTCATATGCCGATGCAGCCAGTCAGCAATATTAAAATTGAGGAAGGTGGTTTGACTTTAGGCTTGTCCGAAGCGCAAGTGAATGAGCGAGTGAAAAAAGCTAAATCTATTGTGCCAAATGCCATTGGAATGAATAATCATATGGGCAGTGCAGCCACGGCCGATGCCACATTAATGACTTATTTAATGACCGCACTTCGCGAGCAGCATTTATTCTTTTTAGATAGCCGTACTATCGGAAAATCAGTTGCGGGAAAAATAGCAAAAGAACAAGGCGTACCTGTATTAGATCGCCATATCTTTTTAGATAACAGTGATAATTTAGTGGATGTGCAACGCCAATTTCAGAATGCAATTCAATATGCACGTAAACATGGCACAGCCATTGCTATTGGGCATCCCCGCCCTAATACCGTAGCCGTATTAAAATCAGGAATAAAAAATTTACCCGATGATATTCAATTAGTGGGTATGGGCAGTTTATGGCGAAATGAAAAAATCTTGCCACCTAAACCATTTACCTTAATTTTTAATGATATTCCTGCGCCAACCTCGGTTGCGCCGTTTGAGCCAATCCCTTTATTGAGAGGTGTGCCGAGATAACAAAAAGAGCGGTTAAAAAACCGCTCTTTTTTATCGTTTGAAACTTACCTATCGACCATTTCGCTCAAAGAACAAGACGGTTGCTGCAACGCGTGAATGCACGTTAAGTTTACGAAGTAAATTACGAATATGCACTTTAACCGTTTCTTCAGAAATGAAAAGCTGGCCTGCAATTTGTTTGTTGGATAAACCTGTTGCGATTAAACGTAATACATCCATTTCACGATCGGTGAGTGAATCCATTGGATCAACGGTATGTTTGCGTTCTAAAAGAAGATTTTTAATCGAATCACTTAAAATCACTTCACCTTGTGCAATACGTTTAATTTGCTCAAGTAGCACATCTGGCTCTGTATCTTTTAATAAGTAGCCATCAGCCCCCGCATCGATGAGAGTGAAAATATCATTTTTCGCATCAGACACAGTTAAGATCAAAATTCGTGCATCAACACCTTCTGCACGCAAGCCTTTAAGGGTATCTAAACCTGAAAGACCTTTCATATTGAGATCTAAAATGATTAAATCGGGTGATTCGTGAATCGCAACGGAAATGCCTTCTGTACCGCTTCCTACATCAGCGATAACTTCAAAATTCTCTTCTAATTCAACTAATTGTTTGATACCACGACGCATTAATGGATGGTCGTCGATAATTAATACTTTTAACTTTTCTTGCATAATGTTCTCCAAGAGATGAGCGGACACCATTCTATTGCCTGAAGGCAAAACATCCACTGCCTTAGATTACTTCTCAATAGATTTTCGACCGAGGGATTCTATCGGGATTTTGCCTATCTTCCAATGCATATTTGCAAATAAACTTGATTTATCTCAAACAATGCTTGTTTTGATGTCGCTATTCGCAAGTCCTTTTGCTTTTAAATTTGAACGGCATAATACGCATGCCGCTTTCTGTTGCGTGCAATTGATAAAATTGCGGGTAATTAAAATTCCGTTGTACTATTTTATACGGATTTTCACAATCATTTGAGCCAAGCGATTGATAAATACGATTTATTTCGCGTACTTTATCATCTTTCGAACCTTCACATTGACGATAAATTTCGAGACGGTTCTTCTCATCTAACAAATAGACGTTAAAGCTATTATCGGCATTATCTTCAAAGAAGAATTGTAAAAAACCTTCACTGGCAAACAAATCAATTTCAGGTGGATATCGACGCGCCTCTGGGATAATTTCTTTCTCTTCCAATTGCGTTGGTAAAACGTCTTCAAAATTGTCCGCACTTTCTTTTCCACCTTCAATAGGTTGCAAACTGATCCCTTTTTCTTCGAAGAAGAATTGCCAGTTTTTCCCTGCTACACGCAGACGAGAATGGGTTGTTGGGCGACTATCCCCTAATTGAATGCTGATACAACGGTTTACGAGTACACTCACCAAGTTTCGCAATGTACGGTTGTAGTGTTTACTGTAACAGAAAACCTGCACAGAACGCGGCTGATTTACACCTTGTTCAATTTTATTAGAAAGCACTTTTAAGGCAAGCAAAATCGCATTTTGTCCTTCAAAATGTAAGGTTCGAATTTCATTCCACACATTACGGTAAGTGAAATCAATGCTTCCTACCAAACTCTGCTCTAACTGACCAAAACTGAATAAATCACTTGGCGAAATATTTGATTTAAGCTCTTCGACTTGTGCTGTTGGGTCATTCACTAAATTCACCGCAATAAACAAATCACGGATTTCGCACTGCGAAGAAAGCGCCTCATTTGTCGGAACTTGGCTATTTGTATGCGGGAAAAATAACCGCAAATCAGCCACAAAATTACGTAAAGTAAGTTGGTCGATATTTTGACTGATTAAGTGCAAATGGGTTTCAGCCGTCAACAAGCGATTAAAATAAGCCCATGCGACGACTTTATTTAAACTTTCACCGTATTCAATCACACGTTCTTTCGAGAACATAATGTGATGTGGCGGCTGATTCACCATATACCACCCATCTTTAAAGCGCTTATTGCCGTGAACTTCGATGAATGTGAGGTGTTCTTCTGTTAAATTATAGGAAATCTGTGAGTTTAGTAACGTAATTTTACCCGGCAATTCTTCAAAGGCAGTATAAAGTTTGCGAGAAAGCACCGTAATATCTTGCGGAATCACGCTAGAATTAATTTTATGTTTGCGTGCAAAATCCACTAGATTTCGATAACTCATCATCAAGAAATTCACCAAATTATTGTGACTTTCTTTCACCCGTTTGATTTTCCAATTTGGGCGCCGATCTAATTCTTCAATACGTTCTTTTGACCAGCCCCATTCTTTGGCCATCATTTTCATATAAGAAATACGCCAGTTTGAAGCGTGATATAACGCAAAGTCTTCTGTGGCTTTCACGTAAAAACAAGAACGTACAAAATCAAGACGCTTAAATTCTGAATGTGCGGTCAAATATTGGCTAATTCTCTCTAAAATCGCAATATAAGGATCGAAATGATGTATAGCGGTGCTATGGCCAGAAAGCAAATCCTCTTTAAATTGGCGAGCAATTAACTGGGCATTTGGGTATTCTTGGGCATAGGTTTCCAACAACAAGATTTTCATCACCGATTTATAAGGGGAATCAATACCTTTATAAAGTTGCCATAAGCTCGCACCAAAATATTCACTGGCTGAGAATTGCCCTAATCCACCAAAATCCACCCAATCATTTAAATTAAGCTCACCAGCCGCGACTAAACGAGCAACTTCGGCCTCATATTGCTTTTCATCTTCCACCCACAAGTGGAGCCACAATAATGGTTTACCCGCAAGACGTACAGCGGAACGATAAAATTCTTCCAGTAACAGCATATATTGGGCTGAACCACTGTTTTCTTTAGTGAGTGGATCGGAATAACGTTCGTTACGGAAACGCTGTTGTGTCATCAAATAGAAATGCATTTCCACATGATATGTGGATGCCCATTGGCTAATTTTCTTCGTTTTTTCCGCTAAGCGCTGTTGATCTTGTTCAGATAAATCATCTTGATGGCAGATCCAAATATCCAAATCCGAAGCTGAAGTTTGGCTAATGGAGCCAAAACTGCCCATCACATAAATACCTAAGATCTGCGCAAAAAAAGCATCAGAATTGACCGCACTTTGCACGGCTTCGACAAGCTCAGGATGTTCTTTTGAGAGAAAATTTTGCTGATAATTGGAAAGGATAAAATCGGCAATGCCTGCTGGGGCATCTTCCACATAACCCGGAAGAGCTGGATGATTAAGATGCAACAACAGCGGCACCAAAGAGACGATGTGTCGGAATGCATCACCTGAGCCCAATAATGCTCGATCAAAACGACGCTTGTCTAATGTTTCAATACATTTTCGGGCTTGAGTGAGATCGTATTTCAAGGCTTCCTACCTATGACCATATAACTGGTATTACTGTACCACTTAGCTCATCAGAAATCAAAAATTTAAATGATCTGACTTTTTGCCCTAAAAATGGTAGCATAGGGCATATTTCTATTTAAAATCAGCGGTATTTATGGCAGTACTTAAAACCTTAAAAATTGCGACTCGTCAAAGCCCTTTAGCACTTTGGCAGGCAAATTTTGTGAAAGATCAATTAGAAAAATTTCACCCAACACTTTCTGTTGAATTAGTTCCGATGGTGACAAAAGGTGATGTAATCTTAGATTCCCCTTTGGCTAAAATTGGTGGAAAAGGCTTATTTGTTAAAGAGTTAGAAAATGCTTTACTTGAAAAACGTGCTGATATTGCCGTCCATTCAATGAAAGATGTACCGATGGAATTTCCAGAAGGTCTGGGCTTAAGTGTGATCTGTAAACGTGAAGATCCGCGCGATGCTTTCGTATCTAATACATACCGTTCATTAGATGAATTACCGCAAGGCGCTATTGTCGGAACATCAAGCTTACGTCGTCAATGCCAATTAAAACAATTACGCCCAGATCTTGATATCCGCTCCTTGCGTGGCAATGTAGGAACCCGATTAAGTAAATTAGACAATGGCGAATACGATGCCATTATTTTAGCCTCAGCTGGCTTAATTCGTTTAGGACTAGCGGAACGTATTGCCTCATTTATTGAAGTAGAACAGTCATTACCGGCTGCCGGACAAGGCGCAGTTGGCATTGAGTGCCGTGTTGATGATGAAGAAGTAAAAGCATTACTTGCTCCACTTTCGGATGCAACCACGACGACTTGTGTTTTGGCTGAGCGAGCAATGAATACCCGCTTACAAGGTGGTTGTCAAGTGCCAATCGGTGGCTATGCCATTGAGCAAAATGGCGAAATTTTCTTGCGTGCACTCGTCGGAGAAACCGATGGCTCTGCGATTATTCGTGCGGAAGGTAAAAGTGCGGTTGAAAATGCCGAAGCATTAGGCGTGACCATTGCTGAACAACTTCTGGCACAGGGCGCTGATAAGATTCTGGCGAAGATTTACTCAGCATAGGAAATCACCATGGCTGTACTAGTTACTCGCCCTGACGAACGAGGAAAAGCCCTAGTTGACCAGCTGAATCAAGCCGGTGTAGTTGCCTTGCATTTGCCTTTGCTTTCTATTGAAGCAGGTGCTGGGTTGGCTCAATTACCGATAAAACTTAATCAGCTAAAAAGTAGTGATTATGTGTTTTTGGTTTCAAAAAGTGCGGTCGATTTTGCAGATAAAACCCTGAAAGATATTGGCTTTAGCTGGCGTCAAGATTTACAATACTTTACAGTTGGACATAGAACGGCACAGCATTTTTCCTGTCAAACTGAATGTACTGTTCGTTATCCAATAACGTCGGAAAATACTGAAGGTGTATTAAATTTACCGCAAATGGCAGAATTAACAGATAAAAACTTGTTAATTTTGCGTGGCAACGGTGGACGAGAATTACTACGCGAACAGGCCACACTACGCGGTGCAACTGTTGAGACAGTCGAATGTTACCAACGCACGCCGATTAGTTATAATAACGAAGAGCAAACCAGTATTTGTATTCGTTCTGGTGTGCAAACCCTTGTGGTAACAAGCCTTGAAATTTTGCAGGCATTAATCGAATTTGTGCCTGAAAATGAACAAAATTGGCTAAAAAATTGCTGTTTAGTCACGGTAAGTCAACGCATTGCGGATGTCGCAGTACAACAAGGTTGGCATAATGTGGTGGTTTCCGCTGGTGCGGACAATCAAAGTTTACTTAATACCTTACTTAATGAAGTAACTCCCCTTTCTCACTAAGGAAAAGATATGGCGAAAGAGAAATTAACCCCTGAAACGACAGATGAAATCCAAGAAACAGATGCGGTGGAAATTCAAACTGAAGATCGCGAGCCTGTTGCGCCACGTACACAAACTGTTGTGAAGAAAAGTGGTACTGGATTAAGTTTATTGGCTATTCTCATTGCACTTGGCGTGGGTGGTGCAGGTTATTATTTTGGCCAACAAAAAGTGGATGAATTCCAACAAAAATTGACCGCACTTGAAGCTCAAATCAATAATAAAACGGTGGTTTCAGCACCTGCTCAAGAAGTAAAATTTGATACCACACAGCTTGCTCAGTTAGAGTCTGCGAATAAAGCAACACAAAACAAAATTGCGCAAGTAGAAGAGCTAATCAATGCAAAATCACATGAGTTAGTTGGCTTACAATCACAAATTAATAAAGTGAGCGCTCAAGCTAATGCTCAACAACCAACTGATTGGTTATTCTCAGAAGCTGATTTCTTGCTCAACAATGCATTACGCAAATTAGTGTTAGATAATGATGTGGACACAGCGGTTTCACTCTTAAAACTAGCCGATGAAACGCTTGCTAAAGTGAATAATTCACAATCCGCGGCTATCCGTAGTGCTATCAATCAAGATCTGAAACAACTTCTCTCCGTAGCTGGCGTGGATCAAAATGCGGTCATGCAAAAATTATCGCAATTAGCTAATACGGTTGATGAGTTACCTGTGTTAGATGTGAATTTCGGTGATGATCAAAATGCAACAAAATTATCAGATTCCCTGTCTGACTGGGCAGAAAATGCAGAAAAAAGTGCGACCTCATTCTTGAATCACTTTATCCGTATTTCACCGAAACATGGTGCGGATCGCAAAGAGTTATTAGCGCCAAACCAAGATATCTATTTGCGTGAAAACATTCGTTTACGCTTACAATTAGCGATTATGGCAGTGCCTCGTCAGCAAAATGAGCTTTATAAACAATCTCTAGAAGCCGTTGCATCTTGGATTCGTAGCTATTTTGATACCAATGCTGAAGTGACTCAAAGTTTCTTAAAATCAGTGGATGAATTATCTGAAGTATCCATCTATGTAGATGTACCAAGCCAATTACAAAGCTTAAGTATGCTTGATAAGTACTTAAATCGTACACCTTTAGATGTGCAAAAAGTGGAAATTGAAGCAGAAAAAGCGGTTGATAATTCACCAAGAAAAGAAGAAGTAAAACCAGCACCTGAAGCGAAAGCGGAAGAGCCAAAAGCTGAAGAAAAACCCGCTGAAGCACCAGCTGCACAACCGGCAACTGAACCCCAACAATAAGGATAGATAATGTTTAGAGTTCTCTTTTTAATGATCGCCTTACTTGCCGGATTGATTGCAGGGCCTTACCTCTCCGGTCAGCAAGGTTATGTCAGAGTTGAAACGGCAAACACCATATATGAAATGTCACTCACCACATTAGTGATTCTCTTTGTAGTCACGCTTGCTGTGATTTATTCGTTAGAGTGGTTGGTGACCCGCTTCTTCCGTTTAAGTAGCAATACCTATAACTGGTTTTCTCTACGTAAACGTGTGAAAGCACAACGTCAAACCCTTGAAGGCTTGATGAAAATGAATGAAGGCGATTATGCCAAGGCAGAAAAACTGATTGGTAAAAACGCGAAACATTCTGCAGAGCCAGTATTAAATCTAATTAAAGCCGCTGAAGCTGCACAGCAACGCGGTGATGAATTCAGTGCAAACCGTTATTTAATTGAAGCGACTGAGCTTGCAGGTTCAGATAACCTAGTCGTCGAAATTGCTCGCACTCGTATTTTATTACAACAAAATAAATTACCGGCTGCACGTAGTTCCGTCGATAGTTTGCTTGAAATGTCAGATCGCAACAAAGAAGTATTAAAACTTGCAGCTGAAATTTATAGCCGCTCCAAAGCTTATCAAGCTTTAGATGAAATCTTAGATTTAATCGAAGGTTCAGGCTTATTCTCAGCAGAAGAATTTAAAGCCCTTCAACAAGAAACAGAAAATGGCTTGTTAGATGAAAAAATGAATGAAGAAGGCGTTGAAGGCTTACTGGCATGGTGGGATGCTCAGCCACGTCGTCGTCGCAATGACTTAGAATTAAAAACGGCTTTAATTCAACGTTTAATTGATTGTAACGATCATGAGTCAGCTTATGAGTTCACGCTTGAAATCATGAAAAAATTGGGTGATAACACCCCAATCAGCCCTGAACTTTGCACGCAAATCACTCGTTTACAAGCAGAAGATAACAGCAAACTGCTCAAACTAGTAGAAAAACGAGCAAAACGCGCGGATGAAAGCCAACGTTGTTGTCTCAATCGTGCATTAGGCTATCTTTATGTGCGTAATAACGATTTTGCTAAAGCAGCAGAAGCATTTAAAGAAGTTACTGCTTGCCCAACTCAACTTCAACCAAATGATGTCATGATGGCGTCTTATGTGTTCGAACAAGCTGGCGACAAAGCGGCAGCGGAAAAAATTCGTCAGGACAGTTTAAAATCAGCCATGTCTATTCAAGACAAACCGGTTGAAATACAAGATGAACCAAAAACAGACGAAGAACCAACCGCACTTATTGCGAAACGTGATTAAAATAAACAACGATGGGGCTGAATAAAGCCCCGTTTTTTATTATTTCTCTATCTCAGAGCTCATTTAAAACTCATCTCTTATTACATTTCATTATAAATAATGCATTTCCATTCTTTTCTCATCGATTCAAAATTTTTTACTATATCGTTACGCAAACGATTAAATTATACAAAATGAATTGGGATTATATTTTAAGTGTCACCCCACGTTTTATTCATGCCACGCTGATGACCCTTCATCTCGCCTTTTGGGGCATTTTATTGTCGCTGGTGATTGGTGTGATTTGTGCGGTGATTACCACCTACAAAGTCAAATCATTAACTTGGCTAGTAAAAGGCTATATTGAGCTTTCTCGCAATACGCCTTTATTAATTCAAGTGTTTTTTCTCTATTTTGGGCTGTCTAAAATTGGCCTGAAATTAGATGGATTTACTTGCGGCATTATCGGTCTGGCCTTTTTAGGTGGAAGCTATATGGCAGAAGCTATTCGTGGCGGTCTGGAAGCGGTATCAAAAGGGCAAATTGAATCAGCCTTAAGTATTGGTCTAACCCCTTTTCAAGCTTTTCGCTATGTGATTTTTCCACAGGCCTTTGCGATTGCGACACCTGCAATCGGAGCAAATTGCTTATTCTTAATAAAAGAAACCTCAGTGATTAGTGCTGTTGCCGTAGCCGAACTGATGTTTGTAGCGAAAGAAGTCATCGGGCTCGATTACAAAACCAATGAAGCCTTATTTTTATTAGTGGTGTTTTATTTGATCATTCTATTACCGATGTCTATTTTCATTAGTTATTTAGAACGCCGTACTCGGAGAGCAAAATATGGGGCTTGAGTTATTATTCCAAGGCAGCAACATTGAACGCTTGCTCAACGGTTTATGGGTAACAGCTGAAATTGCGTTCGTTTCTGTCTTCTTCGCCTGTATTTTAGGTGTGATTTTTGGCGTAATTATGACGAGCAAAAATCCCATTATCAAAGCCATCTGCCGCTTTTATTTAGAATTTGTACGTATTATTCCATTGTTAGCCTTACTTTTCCTCGCGTATTTTGGTTTGGCAAAATGGTTTGATATTCACTTAGATGGCATTTCTGTATGTATTTTGGTGTTTATTTTCTGGGGAACAGCAGAAATGGGGGATTTAGTGCGTGGTGCATTAACTTCCATTGAAAAACATCAAGTGGAATCAGCCTACGCTTTAGGTTTAACGCCGTTTCAAACCTTTGTGTACATTTTACTTCCGCAAAGTTTAAAACGTGTAACACCAAGTGCGATTAACCTCTTTACCCGCATGGTAAAAACCAGTTCCTTGGCAATGTTAATCGGTGTAGTAGAAGTGATAAAAGTCGGTCAACAAATTATCGAGCATTCATTATTTAGTAATCAATCGGCGGCACTTTGGATTTACGGTGTCATCTTCGGTTTATATTTTGTGATTTGTTACCCGCTATCCTTATTTTCCCGTTATTTAGAAACCCGTTGGGAAAGTTAATTTTTATTAGGAAAACACATGGCGTTATTAGAAATTAAAAACCTCGTCAAAAATTACGGTGATGTAGAAGCACTAAAAGGCATCAATCTTTCCATAGAAAAAGGCGAAGTTGTCGTTATTTTAGGTCCATCGGGTTGTGGTAAAAGTACTTTTTTACGCTGCCTAAATGGACTAGAAGAAATAAAGCGCGGTCAGATTTTGCTGCAAAATGCAGGAGAATTAGGTAAAGACATTCCTTGGGTTAAAGCACGTCAACGCATTGGGATGGTATTCCAAAGTTATGAACTCTTCGCTCATTTATCAGTAATTGACAATATTTTGCTCGGCCCTTTAAAAGTACAAAAACGCGATCGCGCAGAAGCTGAAAAACAAGCCGATGAGTTACTTAAACGCGTAGGTTTATATGACCGAAAAAATGCCTATCCACGCGAATTATCCGGTGGACAAAAACAGCGGATTGCCATTGTTCGTTCACTTTGCATGAACCCTGAAATTATTCTGTTTGATGAAGTGACTGCCGCTCTTGACCCTGAAATGGTACGTGAAGTACTTGATGTGATTTTAGGTCTTGCCAAAGATGGCATGACGATGCTTATCGTTACCCACGAAATGAACTTCGCCCGTCAAGTAGCCAATCGCATCGTATTTATGGATAAAGGGCAAATCATTGAACAGGCAAAACCGGAAGATTTCTTCACGAATCCAACCACGGATCGTGCGAAAACATTCTTAAATATCTTAAATTATGAACCGAGAGGGACAAACTATGAAGAAAACATTTAAAACATTGACCGCACTTTTAGCCACTGCCACCTTAGCATTTGGCTTAACCGCGTGTAATGATAAAGAACCAGCTAAAGATGGGGCAAAAACAGTTTCAAGTCTTGAGCAAATACAGAAAGATGGCAAAGTTCGCATTGGTGTATTTAGCGATAAACCACCATTTGGTTATGTGGATGCGCAAGGTAAAAGCCAAGGCTTTGATGTCGAAATTGGTAAAGCGATCGGTAAAGACTTATTAGGCGATGAAAACAAAGTAGAGTTTGTTTTAGTGGATGCCGCAAACCGTGCTGAATACTTACTTTCTAAGAAAGTTGATATTATTCTCGCCAACTTCACAGTGACACCAGCACGTAAAGAAGTGGTAGATTTTGCTAATCCATATATGAAAGTAGCATTAGGCGTTGTTTCAAAAGATGGGTCTGTGATTACTGATCTTGAGCAATTAAAAGGCAAAACTTTAATTGTAGATAAAGGTACTACTGCTGATATTTTCTTCACTAAAAACTATCCAGATGTGAAATTATTGAAATTCGAACAAAATACAGAAACTTTTGAAGCCTTACGTGATGGTCGTGGTGATGCATTATCTAACGACAATACCTTCTTATTCGCTTGGGCAAAACAAAATCCAGGTTATACCGTGGGCGTAAAAAACTTTGGTGATCAAGATGTTATTGCACCAGCTGTTCGCAAAGATGCACCTGAATTGTTAAATTGGTTAAATAACGAAATCCAAACCTTAGGCAAAGATGGTCGTTTAAAACAAGCTTACGAAAAAACTTTATTGCCAGTTTATGGTGATACCGTCAGCGAAAGCGATATCGTGGTTGAATATAAATAATTCTCCCACATTCACTTCTCCTTTAGTCTAACTCAAGGAGAAGTGAAAACTTACTAAGTTTTGACCGCACTTCCAATTTTAAATGCGAAATATGTTTTTTCTAGATATATGCCTATTTTACCCTTCAACAGCATTTCTTGCATTATAACTTTATAACATCTAAATTTGATAATAATTCTTATTTATGGTAATATTCTGATGTTTTATTCAGATAGGAGTTTGTATGCAAAAAAAATCAATAATTCGTTTAATTTTGGCCGTTCTATTACTGACTTTTGGTATCACTACTCAAGCAGAAATAAAAACAATCAAAGATGTATTAGGACGAGAAGTTAACGTTGATGTGCCCGTAAAAAATGCCGTGTTAGGCTTTTACTATCCTGATTACATTGCTGTTACGGGTGTTGAAAATTTTAAATATGTTAAAGGTATCTCACGTGAATTTTGGGAAAAATTTAATCCAGGAAGTTGGGCATTGTTTTCTGAAAAAATGCCTGAACTCAAAAATATTGCTGATATTGGTAATGTAAATACAGGAACTTTCTCAACCGAAAAAACCTTGGCATTAAAACCTGATGTATTGATTCTTGCAGAATGGCAATATCAAACTATTGGTTCCGAACTACCAAAGTTAGAACAAGCTGGCGTTCCAATTATTGTTGTCGATTTTAATGCTCAAAGTGTAGAACGACACACCCAAAGCGCAAAGATTTTTGGGCAACTTGCAGGTACCGAAGAACGAGCAAATAAAATTGCAGATGAATATGCTCAAGGCATTGCTGATATTCAAAAACGTGTAAAAGAGGCTAACCTACCTAAACCTAAAATCTATGTAGAATTTGGCAATAAAGGTCCTAGTGAATATAGCTTTACCTTTGGTAAAAATATGTGGGGTGCTATTGCTGAAACTGTTGGCGGGGATAACGTAAGTGCGCCTTTTGTCGAAAATTGGGGACCAATTAATCCAGAACAACTTCTTGCCGCACAACCTGAAGTGATTATGATTTCTGGCACAGAAATGGGGCATGAAACTAACGATGAAATGATGGCGATGGGAATAAACATCAATGAACAGGATGCACAAAAACGCCTAAAAGGTTTCTTAACCCGTGCAGGGTGGCAAGATTTACCTGCAGTTAAAAACCACCGTGTTTACGGTATTTATCATACGGCTTCTCGCTCACTAAGTGATCTAGCAGCCGCTCAATTTATGGCAAAAGCACTTTACCCAAAACTTTTTGAAGACATAGACCCACAAAAAACCTTTATGGATTTCCATAAAAACTATTTGCCTATCATACCTAGTGGTACATTTTTTATTAAATTGAAAGATTAAACAATTCATAAGGTGAGCGATGCTCACCTTTTTTATATTCTCACTGCCTTTCATAAGTGAAAACTACTTTATTTTTGACCGCTCTTTAAAAGATGTGGTGTAAATCTTGCCTTTAATGGCATTCTTTCTTGAATACGTTCCCGATTAATCTGTAATGCCGCTTCTGTGGCTTCATAGTCTAACCATAAACTTGGATCATCGGGTAACGTTTCATTCCAAATATATTGCACGTTAAAGCCTCGCGCCTTACATTCCGTATGCAATGCATCATACCGTTTCTTTAAAAACGCCAATTTATTAAAGAAAAAACGCACATGCCCTTCACCTAACTTATATTCTGCAGGCTGTCCTTTTAAGTGATATTTACCTTTCGCTACGGCGTTAGGAATACGGGTTAATTCACGATGTTCTGCCAAAAGATGCTGATCACAAAGCTCCTCAGGCGGAATAAGATTAATTCGAGTCATAAGCGATACCAAATAAAAGGAAACATAGTACGAGGCATAAATGTATTTGTCTATTATTTGCTTATCTCTTTAAGAAAAATAAATTTTTAAGTATTTAAGAAAAGATATTTATCTGAGCATTTTAATAAAGTATTGATCTATTCTAAATAAACAGTATGATCGTCCTAACCTTAACGACTTATTATGCTCCACAAGAGAAATATTCATAATTTAAAGTGAATAAAGAAGATACCATAAAAAATATTTCATACTTTTGAGACATTCCAAATGAGAATCCTACTCTTTTTAACACATTTCGTCATGTTGTTATTTAGTGCTTATTTCTACTTCAACTTTGATGTGCGTTGGGTGCAAGTCATTGGTTATAATTTAGCATTCAACGAGCCTGTGGCTAATAGTCTAAATCATTCTATTAATATCTATTTTAGACTTATTGCCATTACCACTTTTAGCTATCTCTTTTTTGCTATTTTTCAACGTTTTTATCGTCGCTTTGCGATGTTACTATGGATGGCGGAAGCTGGAGTATTCGGGAAATATTTATTTGATTTGAATGGGCTACAAGTCACCAATTATGATGGCATATTCCAAACTTCATCGGTTTATATTTATTTTTTATGCCCATTATTGTTAAGTTTGTTATCCTACCTTTATTGTAAGAAATAAAACAAGTAAACTCATAACCTAGCAATTCAAAAGGGTTTGCAAGCGGTTAAATTTTGTAGGAATTTTACCAATCTCTCCATTCAATAAGGATTCATCATGAAAAAGTTATTTTTATTCTCTTTATGTACTTTCTCTGTTTCTAGCTTCGCCTTAACCCCACGAATAGAAACAGCATCAAACTCAGACTCTTTCATCAGTTTCCGCACTGCTAATGACGCTATTTATTGCTCTGGCGACATTCCTGGTCTAAACCCCAAAGTTGAATGTGTTACCACAATCAAAGGAAAACCGATTTTACCGCGTCCGAAAGATTGTGAATTAGAATGGGGCGAGTTATTTTCTGTTGGCGCTACCGGAAAAGCCTCACTTGTTTGTGCAAGTGATACCCCCGCTGTGCCAGACTCACAAATTTTGAAAGATGGAGAAACGATTAAAGGCAAAGGGTGGCAATGTACTGCGTCTGGGGATTCATTAACTTGCTCAAACCAAGAAAAACACGGTTTTAAAATTAGCCAAGCAAAACAAAAATTATTTTAGTTTGTAGCGTATTTGAAAAATATACAATACGTTAATTGCCTTACCACAGAGCGGTCAAATTTTTATCACTTTTTACAAGGAACACCAATCATGAAAAAGTCTCTTCTCTTAACGATTCTTTGTCTTCCATTTATGACTCAAGCTAACGACAGTACGGGAACGGTCTCTACTGGTGGTGTGGAATATATTAAGAATGAACACATTGCGATGCAAAAAGAAAACCTATTTATCAGCCAAGATAAAATTAAGGTGGAATATGAATATCGCAATCTAACCGATAAAGACATTACTGAGACGGTGCTATTCCCATTACCGGAAGTGATGCTGCACGATTACGGTGATTTTGCTGACACCCAAAGTTTAATCAATTCTTTTAAGATTTATGCGAATGGCAAAGAAATCAAACCGACGACTCATGTACGCGCATTCTTTTACGAAACCAAAAATGAAGATGATCCAGAGAAAATAGAATTTGTTTCACATGATGTCACGGACATTCTTCGTGCCTGTGGTTTAACTGAAGAAGAGTTAATGGAGCCTTGGTTACGTAAATCAGATTCTGCAGATAAGAAAATCTTGAAATGTCAGGATCCACGTCTTGATAAATATGCATACAAAGACTCTGAAGATGGCGAGGGGGGCGATACGGAAGTCTTTTGGGGCGGACAAATTATTTATAGTTGGCAACAAACCTTTAAAGCCAATTCGATTACTCAAATTCAGCACGAATATACCCCTCTAGTCGGGGGTGGCATGGGGCTTCATGATCTCGTGAATTATAAAAAGTTTGCCGATACTTTTTGTATTGATCCATCATTTAAAAAATCAGTAAAAGCAAAATCTAATCAAGGGATATACTACCGTGAGCTAGGTTATATTCTCAAAACTGGAGCAAACTGGGCAAAACCTATTGCGGATTTTACGCTTACCATTGAAAGACCAAAAGATCAGATTGTTTCTTTCTGTTGGAAAGGTAAAGGCGAGGTAAAAAAAGTGCTGCAAAATGACAAAGTCGTGCAATATCAAGTAAAAGAAAAAGACTTCTTACCACAGCATAATTTAGAGGTGCTATATGGTATAGATGCAAAGTTTTTTAACTAAAAGCTTGCTTAGTAATATGCTTTTACAATAAAGAGAAGACAAACCTCACAGAATTTTTACAAGGAATAAAAAATGAAAAAATATTGGTTAATTCCATTAATGATGCTTGCTAGCAGCCCTTATGCGAATAGCTGTGGTGGGCAATTTGATCCAGCAACTGGAACGTGTCGAATTATTGGTTCTGATGGAAGAATGATTATGTATAATTCAGCCCCTCCGCAAGGGGGATATTCTAGTGGTTATTCGAATGTGCCAGTAGAACCACCACGTTCTGACTACTATGCTGCGATAGCTATCAATAAAGCAACTGGAGGTTGGGGATGGTCAACAGGTCAATTAGATGCTAATCCTGCTTCGCTGGATGCCATAATGAATTGCGAAAAAGCAAAACAAGGAAAATGCGAAGTGGCTGCGACGCAATTAAATGGCTGTCTTGCTATGGCATCTTCAAAAGATAAAAAAGGGAATTGGACTTACTTCTTCTCTCATAGTGGCATCTGTGGTTCAGTTGAACAGGAAGCATTATCACATTGCAAAGCCAGCAAAGCTAAAAACTGCCAAATTGAAATTCGTCAATTAGACGCACATTATAATTACGCTATTGATAAACTCTTATGGGGGAAATTCTCACAAGACTAGCATAAATACTTGTGCATGAATTTTAAAAAGCTTCGCACTACCTTAATCTTCTTGATACAAGAGCGGTCAAATTTCTCTCACTTTTTACAAGGAATAAAAATGAAAAAATATTGGTTAATTCTATTAACGATGCTTGCTTGCAGCCCTTATGCGAATAGCTGTGGTGGGCAATTTGATCCAGCAACTGGAACGTGTCGAATTATTGGTCCTGATGGAAGGATGATTATGTATAATTCAGCCCCTCCACAAGGGGGATATTCAAATGCGCAAGTAGGACCACCAGTAGGTTCTGACTACTATGCTGCCATTGCCATCAATAAAGCCACTGGAGATTGGGGATGGTCAACTGGCTTTTTAGGCGAATCTGTGGCGATTATGGATGCAAGAATGCACTGTGAAAAAGCAGAACGAGGAGAATGCGAAGGAGCGGCAACACAATTAAATGGCTGTCTTGCTATGGCATCGTCAAAAGATAAAAAAGGGAATTGGGCTTACTTCTTTTCAAATTCTGGGATTTGCGGCGTAGCTGAAAAGGAAGCGTTATTGAATTGCCAAGCCAGCAAAGCCAAAAACTGCCAAATTGAAATTCGTCAATTAGACGCACATTATAAATACTATATGCATCAATAAACGCTTAAAATCAATGTAGGGCGTATCAAATACGCCCTAACAAAAGGATTATTATGAAAAAATTACTTACATTGGCTTTATGTGCTTTATCCGTTTCAGTTTCTGCGAAAACACCTTCAATTGAAGCTAAAGAAACAATACTGCCTCCGCCAATTCTAGAATTTCCTAATTGGTGGAGTGTAATTGCTTATAATCCACAAA
>CAJLFU010000012.1 GCA_905205995.1 uncultured Haemophilus sp.
AGATCAGCAGCTACCTTGGGATTAAGACTGTGACAGCAGTTCATGTATATATTCATAAATTTTTTTGCCCTTTAATATTTTGATTTCTTATTTTGGCTTCTGTTTGTGTTACGCGGAATATATTCGCTGCGAGTTCCTCATTATCCATGAAATCAAGCAGTGATGCTTTGTCATCAAATAGCCCTTTTTTGTTTTTTAAGCTTTTGATATTCATATTATACATCCCTCTATACCCGGCATTTTGGAAGAAGGCATAGTTCTCCACGCCGTGTTTGTGGGCAATATGGCTCAGGCTTTTTTCTCTATCTGAAATGTCACCACGTAAGTAAACGCGATCCACCTCTTCGGCGCTTTGGCAAAGTGTGTGAATTTCATCTGCCAGTTTAGCGAAATATGCTTGGGCTGCAGCAACCTTTGGATTACTTATATTTCCATTCATAACCGTCAAATAACAAGCAAAGCGAGTCATTTTAAAGTCAGATGGTGTATTCGGTGATTGTGTCTGAATGAAGTTGTCTGTAATTGGAATATTTAAGTTATTGCATACAGCATAAGCCTTATTCATTGCTTTTAAAATTGCCTGCATATCGTTATACCCTAACATCATAGCAAGATCAGAAGCATACCAGTATGTAATTCCATTTTGTTTCGCGAAATCGTCAAATGAAAGAGAAGTTCCCTCCTCAAATACGAGTGCTAATTGAGTCATATTATTTCCAAGTTTTTGTGTCATATGGATTCCTTATTGTATGATTTTTTGAGCATGTAAAGTCAAGTGATTTTTTTAGTTATCACTAAATTAATTATGGTAGATTAGACAATTTTTCAGGTTTCCTTGATTGGCATTTTAATTTACCTTAGGCGTAACTTCGCCAACTGTCATCAAAAAATCAATTTTCTCATTAATATGCTCAATCCTCTCTAGGAGCAATTTATTCTGCTCCTCGATTCTGTCTAACTGTGTGAACGCTCCAAGCCTACCAGTATGAGCCGCTTGTTCCATTCGGTTAATTTGCACCTGCAGATCCGAATTTCCGTTACCTTGATAATAATTATTTGTTGTCATCGTGGCTGCGGTATTTGTCGCTACGTTTGAGTGATTATATCGAGGGTTTTCAAATTTTGATTGGACGCCTAGATTAGGTTGCCAATCATCTCCGAATTTCAATTTATCAGCACTAACCTCAAGAGCAATAGCAAACAGATCTATGTCACGCATTGTTAATTGCATCTCGCCATGTTCGAGGTCTAATACATCTTTTTCGCTCACACTTAGGATCTTGGCTAAATCAGCAATAGACAATCCCTGTCTTTCTCTTTCAGCTTTAATTCTTTTTGCTACTGCTTTCATAACGTCCTTATAAATTAATTGTCTCAATATGTATTGTACGGATAAAACGACCTATGAATTTAGCGTTTTGACAAACATCCTCAGATATATCTTGAGGATCGTAATTATCTTTGTTGTCAGAGTGTAGTCTATATCCACCACCAACTAACTTTTGTATGCGCTTGATAAATAAAGCACCATCAATCGAAAAAGCATATATTCCATCACCGCTATAAGCATTAACTTTTGTGTCTAAAAACACAATATCGCCTTTTCTTATGGTTGGCTCCATGCTGTCTGTTGGTACATTAACAAGGCAAATGCCGTCTGATGATTTTTTGCCGACCAATTGAGCCATACCCTCATCTGTCAAATACAAGCTTGAGATTATTTCGGGGTAATCAGAGTTTTCAAACCCTGTCAATCCAGCGGCTAATCGTACATCGTAATAATCAATCTTATGTCGATGAGTTAAGCCTTGCTCATTACTCAATAGATCTGCTTGATTATTGTTATAAATATTATTGGCGGTAGTGATATTTACTGTTGAGCTATTAATCGTTTGATTCGCCCCAATGTTAGTTGTTGCCACATCATTAGCCAAAACCCAGCCCATGTCATATCCTAGCAATTTTTGGATCTTTCTTGCGTTTTCACTTTTAATTTGCCCGCGCTGTATCCAATTTGTAACAGATTGTGGCTTAACACCTATCAAATCGGCAAGAGCCTTATTAGATCCGACTCTATTATCGTTAACCACTTCCTGGATTCTTTTAGAAACAGCTCGTTTCACTGGGGAATCAAATTCGTTTTTCATAAACCCTCCTGAATTTATCAATATAAACAAATTGTTTATTAAATCAAATCATCTTTATGTTGATTGATGTTGATTTTTGAGTTAACATAAAGTTGATTTAATCAGAATGACTAATTTTTAATGGAGAATGTTAATGACACCTATTGATAAGGCTATTCGCGCCATTGGGTCTCAAAAAAAATTAGCAGATGCGTTAGGTGTAAGCCCTCAATTCATCAACCAAATCAAAAGACGAGGTGGCGAGTTGACAACAGATAAAGTTACACCTGAACAGTGGGTAAAAGTGACAGGCTTATCTGTTAAAGAGCTTTTCCCTCAATTCGCAAAGCTAATTTAACAAGATCAACAAAAAAGAAAACCATAAAAAAGTGGGAAAAATTATGACAATGAAACAAACAATTATCGAGATGATCGAGAGAGTGCCAGGTGGAAAAAGTGCGGTAGCTGGCTTTCTCGGCTTTACCGAAAGCGAGTTAAATAACCGTCTTTATCAAACAAAAGGCCAACGGTTTAAAAATGAAGAGTTGATTGCCGTCCAGCTCGAATATGGCTGCACTGATTTTATTGAGGAGCTTTGCCGAAATGCTGGTGGACGATTTGTGCCAGATGTAGCAGAGGATGAATTAGACAAGGTTGAACTTGCCAATTTACAACTGCACGAGCTTTCTGCGCGTGGCTTGTTATTTGCTGTGTTAGAAAAAGCATTAGAAGACGGTGAAATCACTTCGAAAGAAGAAGACAAAATCCGTCAAGCATTGAGTAAGCATTTAGCAGCAACACAACACTCAATCGAGTGCGTGATCTCGCTAAATAAACGTCAATAAAAAACCTCTGCGGTAACAGAGGTTAGTAATCAATCAATACGTATAGGAGTATTAAAAGATGGAACTATTATCACCGATGATGAGAAAAAATTCAAGCGTTTTGACAATGAGCAGTAGAGAGATTGCCGACTTAGTCGAATCTCGCCACGATTCAGTGAAAAGAACCATTGAACGCTTACAGGATAAGGGATTAATTCAACTTACACCAATGGTGGAAGTTAAAAATCATCTAGGACAAGTTGTCACAGAATACCAATTAATTAAACGTGATACCTATGTGGTGGTTGCTCAATTATCACCAGAATTCACAGCTAGATTAGTTGACCGTTGGCAAGAGTTAGAAAATCAACAAATGCCACAAATCCCTCAAACTTTATCAGAGGCTTTAAGACTTGCAGCCGACCAAGCGGAGCAAATCGAAAAACAAAATCTACTGCTTGAATAACAACGTCCGAAAGTTGAATTTGTTCAACGCTATGTAGAAGTTGGAACAACTAAATCACTTCGTGAAACAGCGAAAATCCTAAGAGTTCCAGAAAGAGCTATGATTGATTGCCTCGTCGGTGACGGACTTTTGTTCAGACAATCTGGAAACCTTTTACCTTACCAAAAATACCACGCTAAAGGCTTGTTTGATGTAAAAACTGGCACAACCGAACACGGTCATAATTACACTCAAACACGAGTAACCAGCAAAGGAATTGAATATATCGCATCTCGTTATGCTTCGGAGTTGATGTAATGTTAGATCAAGATGTAAGAGGGTTTATTTTCCCTAACTCAATCATTGATGAGTTACTTCCAGAGTTGTCACATTCAGAATTGAAATGTTACCTATGCGTATTACGCAAAACTAAAGGCTGGAACAAAGAAGAGGATGCTATTTCTGTGAGCCAGTTTATGAAAGTTACAGGGTTAAGTAACAAGGCTGTGATTTCAGCTTGTGAGAGCCTTGTAGAGCGTGAAATTTTAGAGCGTAAATCAGGCGATAGAAATACTGGAATTTACTCAATCAAAACATATAAAACAACGACTAGTGAAAAAAGTTCACTAGTGAAAAATTTTCCTGCGACTAGTGAAAAAAGTTCACCGGTCACTAGTGAAAAAAGTTCACACACAATAAACAATATTAAAAACAATATACAAAATACAAATAAAAAAAATACCAAAAAAAGCGCTTTAGATTTGCTTGCTGATTTTGGAATCACCGGACAACTTGCTGATGACTTCATGATCCATCGCAAGGCCTGCAAAGCACCAATCACAGAAACGGCATTGAAAGGTTTTCAGCGTGAGGCGGATAAAGCGGGAATACCTCTTGCCGAAGCAATCACAATATCCATCGAGCGTAATTGGCGTGGATTTAAATCCGAATGGGATTGGCGAGGGAATGGAGTTGCCCAGCGACAAACTCAAAAAATGACTTTTGCTGAGAAAAATGCTCAACCGTGGAATCGCCCAGAAGATTGGGAAGGAGTTTTCTAATGAATCAAGTCTCAACGTTAAACGAAAAAACAACTCAACACGCACCGGTTACTGCGGAAAGATTGATTGACAGAGTATTTGAGCAACTTATCGCATCTTGCCCGACACTGCTATCAGTTCAACCAGAACAATTAAAAATTCTAAAACAGCAATGGATTCTGGGCTTTGCTGAAAACGGGGTTAAAACATTCGATCAAATTAAACGTGGAATGGCTGCTGCAAGAGCTAAAACTAACGGATATTTGCCAAGTGTTGGCGAGTTTATTTCTTGGTGCAATGACTACGACAATCACGAATTAGGCTTGCCAACGCAAGAAGAATTAGAGGTTAGACTCCAAAAATACTTTGGTTACGCAAAAGAGCCTCACAACTTCAAATTCCGCTCAAAGGCTGAATATTACTTGTTAAAAACCATTTATGACGGTTACGGGAAAAAGAAATGGGAAGATTGCCAAAAGGCTATGCCGAAAATCCTTTCGGAAGTTATCGAGAAAGTGAAAACAGGCTTTGAATTCCCACAAATCCCAGAATTATTAGAGCAAAAGCCAAAAGTGATTAGTCCAGAAGTATCAAGAAACGGAGTGGCTAAGATTAAAGAGATTATGGGGATTGCATAGATGGACAAGAAACAATTCTTCCTACGCTCAAACCAAGTGCGGTTGAATTGCCTTGAATTCATCAAAGAGCTGCCAACGGACGATAAAAATCCGTTGGTGGTGAAAATCCAACCGATGACACGTTCACTTGAACAGAATTCAAAACTGCACGCACTACTAAGCGATATATCCAAACAGTGCGAATTTAACGGTAAAAAGCGAGATATAGACACTTGGAAGATGATTTTTGTCTCGGCTCACAAAATCGCAACAGGCGGTCAGGCTGAAATGGTAATCGGAATTGAGGGTGAAGTAATTAATCTACGAGAAAGCACCGCTCAAATGAGCGTAAAGCGATTGGCAAGCCTAATAGAGTATGTTCAAGCGTGGGGCGTAGAGAATGGCGTTAAATTCAATGATGGCTGGAGGTTTTAAGTGAGAGAGGAAATAGCCTTATCAGTAGTTCTTTTTGTGGTTGTGTTTGTGATTGTTTGTTTTATATGTGGGGCTGACGATGAGTGACAAAGAGTTAAAAATTTTAATTATTGGATACGCTTGCGTTTGTGTGATTGTGATTCTTCTTACCGGTAAATGGTGGTGATATGAATAAACCTAAGGAGCATAAATGCAAAGTATGCGGTAACTACTTTGTGAAAACTATTAGCTCAACACAGAAAGTCTGCTCGCCTAGATGTGCGATAGCCTTATCAAAAGAGCAGGCAAGAAAGAAACGAGAGAAACAGGATAAACAAGAGCGGTTAGAGACCAAGAAAAGAATGACCGCACTAAAACAAAAAATCAAAAGCCGCTCCGAGTGGTTAGATGATTTACAAAGCTGGGTGAATAAGTTTATCCGCTTGAGAGATAAGAACGAGCCTTGTATATCTTGCGGTCGTTATCATCAAGGACAGTGGCACGCAGGACATTATCGAAGTCGTGGAGCTTGTCCAGAGTTAAGATTTAACGAGGATAACATACACAAACAATGCGCCCCTTGTAATGACTGGAAGAGCGGAAACGCCATAGAGTACAGAATAAATCTGATTAAGAAGATTGGCATTGAACGAGTAGAGTATTTGGAACGACAAGACCATCCGCCATTAAAGCTAACAATCGAAGAAATCAAAGAACAAATTAAAATCTACAAGGCTAAATGCAAGGAGCTTGAGAATGACTTATAGTGTTGAGCGCATCTTAGAAAAATGGGGTAACTGTTGGGGGAGAGACCGTATTGGCACAGAATATCCAAGCACAACAATTTCAATCCCTGTACTACCGACAGCAAGAAAGGCTTATATCAAGCTCTTAACAGATGATGAGTGTCTTAAAATTGAAAAGCAAATAATGAACCTCCACGATGATGATTTGTTGCAGTATCAAATTCTGATGGCCCTATACATTCAACAGGCGAGCGAGAGAGAGATTTGTAACGCTCTTAATATCTCACCAGCTAAGATGTATAGAGAGCGTGCGCAAGGTATTAGATTTTTAAAAGGTGCTTTTGTGGCGGCAAAGATTAAGTTTATGTTTTTAGGATAACAAAAAGGCGCTATTAAAGCGCCATTTTAATTATGCTAGTTTTTTAATAATCTCTTCAATTTTTAGTTTTCTCGCCTTTAGTAGCGAGATAATATCAAACCAAACACCAGTTGGGATTTTACGCTCGCCAGAAATCCAAGCTCTCATACGTCTAGGGCTGGATAAATCAAGGTCTCTAGACAATGCTGTTTGCCATTGGTCACCATACAAAGCATTGCCCACCACAGCTAGCTCATTAGCTCCGTAATTTGCAACATCATCTGTTATTTTTGCGTAATGGTAGTAACCCAACCAAAAGGCGCCTTGTGCCTCAAATTCCATTTTGTCTTTTGGGTCAACTAAATCGCTAGGGATTTTATCCATTAAGCGCATAACTTCATCTTGATCTGGTGCATTGATAACATCCCCACGCTGGCTCATTAATCCAATGCCTTTCGCTGGGAATCTAATAATGGTGTTTTGTACGTTAGCCGGCACATCAGAGCCGTAGATACATCTAACTAATTCGCCGACTGTGTACATAATTTCTTTGTAGTTCATTTTGTTTTCCTCACAGGTTTAACCTAAAGCCCCTTTCGGGGCTTATTTATTATTTTTTACCGCCATCAACCATAACTACTGCAAAGATTGTTTGTTTTGGTGTTGTGCTTGTGAATTGGCTATATTTATCAATCCAAACCCAAGATTCTTGACGGGCAAAGAATGTATCTACAATTTTTTGTACATGAGCGATTTGCTCTGCTGTTGCGCCTTGTGGGATTTCAATATCGCCAAGGATAGTGATGATATTGTTAATGATGTCATTAGCCCAGCTGATTTGTTTTTCCGAACCAATTAATTGTGGTTTTGTGATTTGGATAGTTTGAGTTGTCATAATCGCCTCCTTTAGGCTTATTAGTTAGCGGCTCTGTAGCCATCTCTTGTTTAGATGAGCCTATTATAAGGCTCAAAAATAATTGTGTCAATATCTTTTTTTAAAAAAATTAAAATTTTTTTAATTTATTTTTTGAATTATTTTGTTGACAACTTGCAAGTGAAATAGTAGTATAAAGTATAAGTTGCGGTTTTAGCGCATAGCGAACACGTAGATAAGTTTAGAAACAACCCTGATCGGAAACGGTCGGGGTTTTTTATTATCCAAACACCAAGCTCACACAATAAAGGTGAGCTTTTTTTATTGCCCCGCAAACAAACAGCGAGGTGGAGTATGAGAATGTTAAAAGACGCAGGGAATCAAAGTATTTTTTGGTCTGGCTTTGGCGCATTTTGGGCGATGTATTCATTCCAAGAATGGCTGGCTATTTTTGGTTTAATCATCGGTTTAATCAGTGGTCTCGTTAATATGTACGCTAAATTCCAAGAGGGTAAAGTAAGAGAGAACGAAGAACGCAGAGCGGATGAGCTTCATAAGTTGAAGATGGAACAATTAAAGCGAGGATTAAGAGATGATACTGTCGAAGACTAGAAAAGCGCTTGGTGCCTGTTCTGTTATTGCGGTTATTGGAATTATGTATTCTCAATTTGGCGGAGAGCTAAGATTAAGCCCTGCTGGAGCTGAGATAATCGGTAATGCTGAGGGTTGTATGGCAACTCCATATAAATGCCCTGCCGATGTATTGACTGTTGGTATTGGCTCAACAGAATACTCTGGCCAAAAGATAGAGCCGGGCAAGAAGTACACAAATGAAGAAATTGCTTACCGATGGAAAAACGATATTAAGCTCGCTGAATCGTGCGTTGACAGATACGCCAATGGAAGAACATTACCACAATCTGTGTTTGATGCTATGGTATCTGTTACGTTTAATAATGGATGCGGTAATCTTAAAAATTCGACGATGTTTCGATTAATGCGAAACGGTAAGTATGTTGATGGGTGTAATCAACTTACACGCTGGGTCTATGCTGGTGGGCGAAAACTACAAGGCTTGATTAAGCGTAGGGAGAAGGAAAGAGCATTATGTTTAGCAGATTTAAAATCTACGCAATAGCAATCATCGCATTAATTATTTTGGGCTTGTGCGGTTGGATTTGGCACCAATCAAAGAATATAGATGAACTAAGAGCCGAAAACCAAGTGCAAGCCCAAACTATTAAAAGCCAAGAGCAAGTTAATCAATCGCTAAAAGATACGATTGAGACGGAGCGCCAAGCAGTGGAACAGCAGAGAGTAATTAATGATGAAATCAAACAAGCAACACAAGACAAAGTACAAGTTGTCAGAAAGATTATTAAATCACAGCCTTGTTATAACACTCGTATCTATGACGATGCTATTGAGCGGTTGCACTAACAAGGTAACAACTAAGACGGAGTATATCTATCCTCCTCAAGCTTTCTTAACGCCTTGTATTAAGACTCCATTTACAGGCAGTACATACGGTGAAGCAGTGGAGCACTTAATCATAGTGCAAGGCGAACGTGATATGTGCGCTAGTCAAATCACAAACATCAATAAGTGGATTAATCAAACTAAGGCCGTCAAATAAAGTGCGGTCTTTTTTATTTTAAAGGCTTGATTTTAAATATTAAAAGGTACTCCTGAGGGGATACCCCTTTCCACGGGGTTTCGGGCGCGCGGTTTTCGACAGTTTTTTGACATCTTAGGCATCATCATCTTTTTAAGGTTTTTGGATTTTTGGTAGGGTTGGCATGGAAAATTTATTTGACTTAAAACTCAATATAAATCAGATAGCCGAACTAGTCGGAATGCACCGTCAAACCGTGTCACAAAGGGTAGCAGGGCTTACTCCTGCTATTGGTAGTAACTCCAAGTTAAAGCTCTATTCGATATCTGATTTAATTAAAATCGGTCTTGCCGAAAAAATGACAGCAGATGTTGATAGCTTATCTCCTGTTGAGAGACGAGCATTTTGGCAAGCTGAAAACGAAAGGCTTAAATATGAGCGAGACACTGGGGAGCTGGTACCATCATTTGAAGTCGCTCAAGAAATGAGCTTTTTAGCAAAAGCAGTAGTGCAGTCACTTGATACATTGCCGGATATTTTGGAGCGTGATTGCGGATTAACTCCGTCACAATTAACCCGCGTAATACAGGTGATTGATGACGTTAAATCGCAAATGTCATCACACATACAGACTGGTGATGACAAGTCAGAGGAGCAATAATGTTTGCATCAGCTAAAGATATTAGACGAGATATTGCAAATCTACTTAAGCCTCCACGTCGAATGAAGGTGTCAGAGGCAGTCGCTGAGTATATGCGCGTGCCTGTTGGTGGCGGAAACTCTGTTAAATGGGATAAAGACACTGCGGCATATATTTTAGAGCCGATGGATTGCTTGAATTCGCGCGAATATGATGCAGTGATTTTTGTTGGTCCAGCTCGAACAGGTAAAACGGTTGGTCTAATTGATGGGTGGATAACCTACTCGATTGTTTGCGATCCGTCAGATTTTTTACTTGTGCAGTTGACACAAGAGAAAGCCAGCGAACATAGTCGTAAACGTTTAGACCGCACTTTTAGATGCTCGCCTGAGATTGCGAGAAGATTAAGCCCTCGTAAAAATGATAACAATGTCCACGATAAATACTTTAGAGCGGGTAACCTGTTAAAGATTGGTTGGCCGTCAATTAATGTATTGTCATCGTCTGACTACAAATACGTTGCATTAACTGACTACGACCGCTGGCCAGATGATGTGGATGGTGAGGGCGATGGCTTTAGTTTAGCGTCCAAACGTACGACTACATTTATGAGTGCTGGTATGACACTTGTAGAGAGTTCGCCAGGTAAAGATATTGTCGATCTAAAGCATCACCCAAAATCAACACATGAGGCACCTCCGACAACTGGCATTTTATCTCTGTATAACCGAGGAGATAGACGTCGTTTTTACTGGCAATGTCCACATTGCTCTGATTGGTTTGAGCCATCAATGGCTAACATGGTCGGGTATCGTGATGATACCGATTATGTCAAAGCATCGGAAAAAGCCCGTCTGCAATGCCCACACTGTCAAACTCTGATTGAGCCTGACAGAAAACGCGCATTAAACATCGGTGGCAAGTGGTTAAAAGAGGGTCAAACGATAGATAAAGATGGCGTAATACATGGCGATGGTAGAAACTCTCGTATTGCGTCATTTTGGCTAGAAGGCCCTGCGGCCGCTTATCAAACATGGGCGCAACTAACTTATAAATTACTCACCGCTGAACATGAATTTGAAATGACAGGCAGTGAAGAAACGCTAAAGGCAGTAACTAATACAGACTGGGGATTGCCTTATTTACCACGCTCCGCACTAGAACAACGCCAAAGTGATGAACTAATGGAGCGACGAGAAGAAACTGAAAAAAGAACGGTGCCTTATGGGTGCCGTTTTTTATTGGCAGCAGTTGATGTACAGGGTGGGCGGAACCGTCGCTTTGTAGTCCAAATTGTTGGCTATGGCGAAAACAGCGAGCGATGGCTCATTGATAGATACAATATTAAATCATCAATGCGGAGCAATTCCGACGGAGAAAGCCTCCCGATTGATCCGTCCGCCTACCCTGAGGACTGGGATTTGCTTATTAGCGATGTACTTAATAAGCAATATCGCATTGAGGGGCTAGATGGTGGATTTATGCCAATCCTTTCCATGGCTGTTGATAGTGGCGGCGAGGACGGTGTAACGGATAACGCCTATAAATTTTGGCGCAGATGTAAACGCGATGGATTGTCTAAGCGCGTTTATCTAGTCAAAGGTGATAGCACTAAACGTCAAAAGCTGATTACTCGTACTTATCCTGATAATACATCTCGCTCAGATCGACACGCTAAAGCGCGCGGCGATGTGCCTTTGTATTTACTCCAAACAGATCAACTCAAAGATCGCATTAGTAACGCATTAAGTCGTGAGACTGTCGGGGCTAATTATATCCATTTCCCAGCGTGGCTTGGGGAGTGGTTTTTTGATGAGTTGACTTATGAGGAGCGCGGACAAGACGGCAAGTGGCGAAAACCTGGTAAAGGTAATAATGAGGCGTTTGATTTATTTTGTTACGCCCATGCAATCGCTATTTTACGCGGCTATGAGCGTATCAAGTGGGGTGATGAGGATAACGTCCCTTACTGGGCGAAATTGCCAAGCGTAAACCCTAACGTGATCCGAAAAGAAACAGCCGAGCCAGAAGAAGCGGAAAGTGCGGTAGAAATTGAACAAGTTAAACCGCAACCGAAAGCCAAGGCAAAAAGTAATTGGCTAAATGGTGGTGGCAAAAAAAGCGGCTGGCTTTAACTCCTAAACAGCCTTAAATCGGTAGATGCCGAGCCTGTGAAAAGGTGGGAATGTTGCGGTAATAACTTAAACCCTGATCGGAAACGGTCAGGGTTTTTATTATCTAAATTTGGAGACAGAAAATGCAATTAGCAAATCCCGAAAATTTTAAACAGTTTGTAAAAAATAAAGACTCAAAAACAGTTACCACATCTGAAACAGTTGCTAGAGTTTTTGGCAAGTTGCACGCTCACGTAATGCGTGATATTCGCGAGATTTTAGAATCTGGAGATGATGAATTTAACCGATCCAATTTTGGATTGGTTGAATATATCGATAAAAAAGGCGAAAAGCGCCCAATGTTTGAGATGACAAAAGATGGATTTATGTTGCTGGTTATGGGATATAAAACCAAAAAAGCAATGGCAATTAAGATCGCTTACATCAAAGCCTTTAACTTTATGCAAGAGCAATTATTATCTGGCAATATGACATTGCTTGAGCAATATTACCAAGCTTTGGGCGAACATAAAGCCGAAAAACAATTAGCAAGCTTTTGTGGCAAAGCGCTGAACGAATGGAAAGGTAAAAAACCGTTACTTGAAGCAACGCTAAAAATCTTTGAAGATAAATTGCAAATTGAATTACCACTACTTAACTAACCGCACCGTAAAAAAGTGCGGTTTTTTATTGGGGCAAAAATGGCTATCTACGACAGAGACGAACTCGAAGAAAAAATCCGAGCGCTTGATGAAAAAATCGAAAACGCCCAAAGCCAAGTGAGCTTTAACGGGCGATCGGTATCTTATCAGGTGTCGGAATGGACAAAACAACGTGACCGCTATCAACAAATGCTTAATGAGTTATTAGTGGATACAAGAGAGCGCATTAAGCGCCACAGAATCAAATACGCGAGATTTTAAACAATGGGAATACTAGATAAAGCGATTGCCGCAATCTCGCCTAAATGGGGCGCACAGCGAGCAAAAAGCCGATATGTAATGAATGCGTACGAGGCAGCAATGCCAAGCCGTACACATAAAGCAAAACGTGAAAGCCAAGGTGCGAACATATCAACAAAACAAAGTGCGGTAAGTTTGCGAGAACAGGCACGAGCGTTAGACCAGAATCACGACATTGTGATCGGAATCCTGGATAAGATGGAAGAGCGAGTCATTGGCTCGCGAGGAATCCATATCGAACCTCAGCCACTTAAATTAAGTGGTGATGTTGATGAAGATTTGGCAGAGCAAATCCGTAAAAAGTGGGCTGAATGGTCTGTGCGACCAGAAGTTACAGGACAATTCACTCGTCCCGAGCTAGAGCGGATATTGTTACGCACGTGGCTACGTGATGGCGAAGTATTTATCCAACTCGTGCGTGGTGCGGTGGCTGGGCTTAATCATAGCACGGGCATTGCATTTAGCCTTGAGGCGTTAGAGCCTGATTTTGTGCCGATGTGGCAATCTGATACAGCTAATGTAATCCAAGGTATAGAGATTAACGCTTGGCGACGCCCTGTGTCTTACCGTGTTTACATGGATAATCCGCAGGAAAATAACCGCACTTACGGGCGAGTGAAGACTGTGCCGGCAGAAAATATGTTGCATCTTGCGTTTAAAAAGCGGTTGCACCAGTTGCGCGGAGTATCAATGCTGCATGGCGTGATTGTGCGTCTCGCTGATCTTAAAGATTACGAGGAAAGCGAACGTGTTGCAGCACGAATTGCCGCAGCCTTTACGATGTACATCAAAAAAGGCGACGCCTCGCTTTACGGGGATAATGAGGATTACAGCACAGATAGTCCAGAGCGAGATTTTGAGATTGCTCCAGGTGCAATCATTGACGATCTTAAACCTGGTGAAGATATCGGGTTGATCAACTCGAACCGCCCGAATGTGAACCTTGAAACCTTTAGAAATGGTCAATTAAGAGCAACAGCGGCTGGAACTCGCTCTAGTTACTCAAGCATTGCTCGTGACTATAACGGTACTTACTCAAGCCAGCGTCAAGAGTTGGTGGAAAGCTTTGAGGGTTACGCAGTTTTACAAGATACCTTTGTTGCGCACATCTCTCGCCCGATTTACCGAGAATGGCTAAAAATGGCGATTGTCAGCGGTGAAATTAAGGTGCCAGTCGATATTGATCCAGAGTCACTTTATAACGCCGTTTACAGTGGACCAGTGATGCCATGGATTGATCCAACCAAAGAGGCGCAAGCATGGAAAGAGCGCATCAAGGGCGGTTTAGCAACAGAGAGCCAAGCCGTAAGAGCAAGTGGTAGCAATCCAGCAGAAGTAAAACGCAGACGAAGAGTTGAGGTTGAGGAAAACCGAAAATTTGGCCTCAAGTTTGACACAGATTTAACTAACACAGGTACGACAAATGACAAAACAAAAGATGATTCTGTCGCCAGTGGCGATGGCAACGAGCGCGACAAAGACGAATAACCAGTCTTGGTATTCAATCAAAGCCAAAGCCAACGATACGGCAGAGATCTCAATTTATGATGAGATCGGATTTTGGGGTGTATCTGCCGCGAGTTTTGCGCAGGACTTAAAAGGCTGCGGAAATAATCTCAAGCAGATTAACCTACACATCCACTCGCCAGGCGGTGATGTATTTGACGGGATCGCCATTTACAACTTGCTAAAAAATCACCCGGCAAATGTGACAGTTTACATTGACGGTTTAGCAGCAAGTATGGCGAGCGTTATTGCGATGGCTGGTAATGAGGTAATCATGCCTGAAAATGCAATGATGATGATCCATAAGCCTTGGGGTATCCAAGGTGGCGATGCAGAGGATATGCGCAAATATGCTGACCTATTAGATAAGGTTGAAAATACGCTAATTCCTGCTTACGCAAATAAAACAGGGAAAACACCCGAAGAATTAGCAGAAATGCTATCAGCAGAAACTTGGCTCAACGGAAAAGAATGTGTTGAACAAGGATTTGCCGACAAATTAGCCGAACCACTTGTGGCGATGGCGTCTATTAAATCACGAAAACTAGAGGACTTTGAAAATATGCCAAAAGCAATGAAAGATATGTTGTTTAAGCCACAAGGCAACGCTGGCTCAAATCCAGCACCACAAGCAACACCAACTGAACAATCAGCGCCAGTAAATCAAACTCAAACTGTGACAGTAGATAATACTGCACAAGTGCAAGCTGATTTAAATAAACGCAATGCGGATATTAAAGCCGTATTTGCTCCGTTTGGCTCAGCTCACAGCGATTTGTTAGTAGAGTGCTTAGGTGATTTATCAATTACCGCAGAGCAAGCAAAAGACAAATTATTAGCAAAACTTGGTGCTAACACCACACCAAGCGCAGCGCCTACCGCATACGCTGGTAATGGTAATATTGTTGGCGACAGTGTTAAACAATCATTGTTAGCACGTGCAGGTATTGATAAGGATCAATCAAACACAAAAGCTAACGCATATAGCGGTATGAGCTTGCGAGAGTTAGCACGCGCATCACTTACAGATCGTGGCGTTAGTGTTGCAGGTCAAAATGCAATGGGTATCGTTGGATTAGCGTTCACGCACTCAAGCTCAGACTTTGGTCAAATCTTAATTGATGTGGCGCATAAATCATTATTAAAAGGCTGGGAAAGTGCGGTAGAAGATTATGAGAAATTCACTACTCGTGGCACTCTAACCGATTTCCGCGCAACCAAACGCGTTGGTCTTGGTGGTTTTAGTTATCTCCCTGAAGTTGGCGAGGGTGAAGAATACAGCTACGGTAAGATTGGTGATGAGGGTGCGAATGTAGCGCTTGCAACATACGGTCAATTATTCTCAATCACTCGTCAAGCTATCTTGAACGATGATATGCACCTCTTGACTAAAATCCCTGAGAAAATGGGGCAAGCTGCAAAAGCAACCATTGCTAAATTAGTGTTCGCACTTTTAACCGGTAATGCTATTGCTCAAGACGGTAAAAAATTATTTGATACGTCACACAACAACGCATTCAACAACGCGGCACTAGACATTACAAACATTGATAAAGCTATTCAAATGATGAATGGTTTCGTTGATGCAAGTGGTCAGCCTTTAGCTATCGAGCCTGAATTCTTGTTAGCGCCAACGTCTTTATACACTCGTGCTAAACAATTATTAGGCTCTACAAGCGTAGAGGGTGCGGATATTAACTCGGGAATCATCAATCCATTGCAAGGTGTTGTAGATCCAATTAAATCTGCTCGTTTACAAATTGCAAATCCGAAAGAATGGTACTTGATCAATAAAGAGGCTATTGAGGTTTCATATCTTGATGGCATTGATACACCATACATCGAGCAACAACAAGGCTTTACCGTTGATGGTGTAGCCACTAAGGTTCGCATTGATGCAGGCGTGAACGTGATCGACTATCGCGGCATTGTTAAAGTTACAAATAAGTAACTCAGAACCTATTAAATAGTGACCGCACTTTTGATCAAAGTGCGGTTTTTTATTAAATAAATCATAGGATTAATTGAATATGTCTAAAAATTATGTACAAGATGGCAATACAGTACGCTTTACCGCGACCACTGCCATGAAGAGTGGTGATGTTGCAATGATCGAAAATCTTGCAGTTGTTGCAGAAAGTGATATTGCTCAAAATGGTGTAGGCGTTGGCTTAACTACTGGTGTGTTTACCGTTAAAGCTAAGGCATCTGACGATATTAAACAAGGCGCAGTTGTTTATTGGTCAGCAGATGGTGCAACAACTACCGCAGGCAGTAACAAACGCTTAGGTGTTGCGTGGCGCGCAAGCGGTGCATCAGTGGAAACCGTAGATGTCAAGATCAACGCTTAGTCCGTTTGATGTAGCAATCTCACAGGCGGACAAAGTCATTACTGATGTGATGATGTCCGTCTATGTTATCAACGGCAAAAAATACAAAGCGGTGCTTGATGAGACACCGAAAGAAATGGAGCCGATGAATGGTGTTTACCGTACGTTGACAATGTTTAAATCCTCAGGTTACAAGCCTAAAAAAGGGGATAAAACAACCATTAACGGTGTGGATTATGTTGTTACAGGGTTTACGTTTAACAGCGGCACTATCATGCTCCAGTTAGAGGAGGATGCAAGTTACTGATGGCAATTAATGACGACGTCGAGAAAGCCAAAAAGGCCCTAACGGATATTGATAAAAAAGCAGTCCCTCAAGCTATGGCGAGAACAATTAACAATGTCGCTGCCAAAGTTATGGTGAGAGCTGTAATAGATACATCTAAGAAAGTAGATGTGCCTAAGCGCTTTATTAAAGGTCGAGCCAAGCTAGAACGTGCCAAGCCAAGAAGATTGAGCGCTTTTATCAAGGTTAATAGAGGAAATATTCCTGTAATCAGACTAATTAAAGGTGACGGAAGATTTATTCGAAGAGGCGAGAATAAAGGTCAATTAAAAGTCGGAAATCGTTTTTTCCAAAGAGCATTTATTCAAAAGCTACAAAACGGAAGAACGCAAGTAATGCAGCGACAAGGAAAAGACCGTTATCCAATAGATGTAGTCAAAATTCCGCTCAAAATTCCACTTACAGAGGCGTTTCACGCAGAGGTAAAGCGAGCGTACGAAAATGAAATGCCAATGGAGTTGAGAAGTCAATTAATTAGGCAAATACAAATAGTGGTTAAGAAATGAAAATTCATTCAGAAATCAGGCAGGCTGTTATTAATGCTTTAAAGCCGTATTTACCAAAGGTTAAGGAGTTTAGTAATGGCAAACCATCATTCACCGATATCGAAACCCAAAGTCCAACAATTGCAGTGTTTATTAGTAATGTTACGCCAACTGGTTATTTAGACGGAACATTACAGGCGACACTACACGTTGCGGCATTTATGCGTTCGGCATCGAGAGAAGATGACTTAGATAAACTTGCTCAAGAAATCTATGAAAGCGGTATCGTTGAAGCATCATTATCAAGCCTAACTGAAACAACTTCGTTCTCGTCTTTTGATTACGATCAGGACGAGCAAATGGCAACGTGGATCGCTGCCGACATCCAATACAACATCACTTATGAGGTCAATAATGGCTAAAAAAGACACAACACCGATGAAAGGCGCAGGTACGCAGTTTTTTCGTTTGAAAGATGAAAAAGAAACCACTGCTATTCAAGGTGGCACAATTTCAGCGGCAGAAATCAAAAAAGCCGACAACTGGGAGCGTATTGCAAAAATTAAAGAGTTATCGCCTGGCGAAGTTACTGCGGAAAGCTATGAAGATAACTACTTAGACGATCCAAACGCAGAATGGAAATCAACAAGCCAAGGTGCTAAGTCAGCAGGTGAAACATCTATCACTCTTGCATGGTTGCCTGGTGATACAGCTCAGCAAGCTATTGTCAAAGATTTTGATAATGGCACAAAAAAATTCTACTTGGTTGTATATCCAAATGGTACTCGAGATGTGTATTTCGCTTGGGTATCATCTTTGGGTAAAGCTGTCCCTCAAAATGAAACAATGACACGCACAATCAAGCTAACTAATGTTGGGAAACCATTATTAGCCGAAACAAATCAGGCAGGTGATTAATCATGTTAAAACAAATCAAGTTTGAAGTTAATGGGCAAGTTCTTCAGTTATCCGCACTGTCTGCTTTAGATTATCTTGAATATGTCGAGTACATGAATTCGCTCGAAAAGCCTGATCCAATTAAGGCGGAAGATACAGAGAAAGAGATTAATGCAAAGCTTAATAAAATGACAAGAAATAACTTATTGGCGCATGCGCGATTGATCGCTTTTTCGTTGTCACATACACAAACAGATAAAACGATTGACGAGCTACAAAATGAAGTCTTAACAACTCTCACAAATAACGACTTCTATCTAGTTCTTGACGCTGTTCAGAATGTGTGCAACTTCCCAAAATCAGAAAATCAGGAAGAGGTAGAGCAGGCAGGCAGTGCGGGCGGTGAGCCAAAAAACGCCTAGAGGCCGAACTTGATTTTGTTTTAAAGCTTGCGCACGAATTCAAACGTGCGGACTATCGAAGAATGCTCCGTGAGATGTCTCTTGCGGAGTATTTTTCTTGGTACAAATATTTCGGAAAACGACCTTTCACGTTAGAAATGCTTGATTATGGTTACGGAATAATGACAAGTTCGGTCTATAACTGCGCTGCCGCTAAACAGGTTGTAACGGCTAGGGATTTCTCTATCTTTAATTATGACGAGCCGTCAAGAGAAATGACGGACGAGGAAATGATGGAGGTTTCTGCTGCAAATTCAGGAGTATTGAGAATTGGATCAGATTAGTAATTTAAAAATCAAACTCGAGGCAGAGACAGCCAAATTTACCGAAGAAATTAATAAGGCACGCAAATCTCTAGACGGGTTTGGGAAAACCACTGGTGGCATCAATCTCACAAAAATTGCGATCGGTGGATTAGCTACAGCGGCATTAGCTGCCACTGGTGCAGTAGTTTCTTTTGTTGGCTCTTTGGGTGATGGCATAAAGATCTTTGAAGAAACTGAGCGATACATGGCAAGAACAGAGGCTCAACTAAGAGCAACTGGATCGGCTGTTGGTTTTTCTTCTTCTGAGATGGATAAATTTGCCCGCTCTGTCGCTATGAATACGCTCGCTAGCACCGATGGTGTGCGACAAGCGATGTCAGTAATGATGACGTTTAAAAGCGTTACTGGGGAATCATTTAAAGAGGCGATTAAACTATCACAAGATTTAGCTGAGACATTTGGCACTGATATTTCAAGCGAAGCTAGAAATCTTGGTCGAGCTTTAGAAAGTCCAGCTGAGGCAATATCTATCCTAAAAAGAAAAGGTATTGAGCTTACATCTGAACAGCAAAATTTAATCAATTCATTTGTCGAAACTGGCGATAAAGCTAAGGCGCAGGAAATTATATTTAAGGCGTTGCAAGATCGCGTAGGTGGCACTGGTGAATCTGCTGCAAGTGGAACATTATCAGGCTCTCTTGATACGCTTGGGCAAGTAACGGATGAATTAAAAGAACAGTTTGCCGAAACCACAGGCATTACAAAATTTTTTAAAAGTGCTGTTGATAGCCTTTCAGGAGCTTTCGTTAGATTAACCAAGGCGATGAAAGGCGTAGATACTGCGACCCATGTAAAAAATCTTGAAAATGAAATTTCAATTTTAGAGAAATCTAAGAAAGCATTAGAACAACAGTTTGAATCTGGTGCCTTTGATGGTAGCGATGAAGTTTTAGCTGCGATGCGTGAGCAAATGGACCAACAGCAAGCTAACTTAGATAAGGCTAGAGCAAAACTAAAAGAAGAACAGGATAAACAAAAGGCAGAGGCTGATGCCGCTGAATCAAAACGTAAGAAAGCAGAGCAGGAAGAAAAAGAGAATGCAGGGAAGGCTCAACTTGAAAAGATTGAAGATAAGCTAAAATCTCGACAACAGAAACTAACTGAGCAACACGAGAAAGACAAGAAAGCCATCCAAAATCTTGTGTTGAGCGAAGTTGAGATTAAGAAACGCGGCTTTGAAACGATTGATCAGTTAAGAAAGGCAGAGCTTAATAAGCTTGAACAAAACTACAATGAACAAATCGCGACAATAAACAAAGGCGAAAATAAAAAAACGTCAGCGAAATCAAGCCGCGGTTCTCGTAGTAAGACAAACGATGTATCGTCTCTAGATATGCAATACGCTAACGAGATGCAGAAATTGGAATTACAGCATCAACAACGTATAGCCAAGATTAACGGAATGGCTATTTCTGAGAAAGATGCTAAAGAGCGTAATTTTAGTAGTGCGTTAGAGTTGAGAAAACACTATCTAGCGCTAGAGGCACAAGCATACGATCAAGCTTTAGAGAAACAGAAAGCGAAAGAGATTAAAGAAGATAATGACAGAGCTAATAAAGTTCGGTCATTCTTTAATGATATTCGAGGTTCTGGAAATGATCCGTATGTGCAAAGCGATATCACTAGAGAAGATCAGCTTGTTAAGGCTCAAGAGTTATACGAACAACAGTTAATCAACGTTCAGCAGTTTGAAGAGGCTAAGGCGTTAATAGAAGATCAGTATAGGAAACGTAAAGAGGATTTAGATAGACAGGCGATGACGACACAGTTAAATATCGCTGCATCATTATTTGATGGTTTAGCTGGGTTAGCTGAATCTGCTGGCGGAAAGCAATCCGCTGCATATAGAACGCTTTTCGCTATATCTAAGTCATTCCAAATCGCCGAATCTCTGATCAACTTACACGCGGCAGTAATGAAAGCGATGAACGACCCGACAGCAATTACACCGGCACAGAAATTTGCCAATATGGCAGCGGTTGCAAGTCAGGGGGCTGCAGTGCTTAACCAACTTAAAAGCGTTACTATCTCAGGCGCCCGTGCGAGTGGTGGTTATGTTGGTGGTGGCAGAACGTACCTTGTCGGTGAAAAAGGTCCAGAGTTATTCACGCCAGGAGCAAGCGGACAGATTACAAGTAACTCAAACTTAAATAAGGCCTTAGGTGGTTCAAGCAATAAGTCAGTTATAATCAATCAGACAAATAATTTTGGCGATGGTGATAGCGATCCAATGTTAGCTGAAAAGATTGCTAAATTAACCAGAGCGCAAGTTTACGATGTGCTTATAACTGAATCTAGAAATGGCGGAATGTTGAGGTAAATGAATGAAAGAATTATTTAATTTCAAAGTTCAATGGGGAATGCAGTTAGACTATAAGCCAGAAGTTGATGTTATCGAATTTGGCGATGGTTATCAGCAACGCAGACCGAGAGCGATTAATTCTTTGCCATTATCAACTACCGTCACAATTCGCTATCACAAGACTAGAGAAAAAGAGATGATTAAATCCATTGATTCGTTCCTTGCGCGACATGGTGGATATAAATCATTTGAGTGGATTCCTCCTGGTGAATCTAAGCGTATATTAATTGTTTGCTCTGAATGGTCTAAGGTTGATAACGGCCCTTATATTGAATATTCTCTACAATTTAAGCAAGTTTTTAATTAATTTTTATGAGCCATCTTTAAATGATGGCTCATTTAATTTAATATCATAAAATCGTACAACTTAAATTATTTAAATATGAATAAGAGAGTATTTTCGATTTTATTAATCCCATTTTTTTCTATTGCAAACGAAACAAAGTGGGAGCTTTCAAATAGCAGCTCTAAAATGAGCAATGATTCAATTATATCAGCAACAATAGAGAGTGATAATGAAGTGGAATTCGATTTCCCGTATGAGGGGAAACAGCGAGCAAAATTAAGTTTATGGACTACGACTAATTCAAATACGGATTACTTGACATTTAGTATAGAGCGAGGACAGATAGTTTGCGGAGCTGGTAAAGGCTGCAGTATTGATATAAAAGTAGATGATGAGAATGCCGTTAGCGTGAAAGGAACACAGCCATCAGACGGAACAAGCACCTATATGACGATAGATCTTGACGCAGGCTTGGCCGCGAAATTAAAGCGAGCGAAGAAAATATTGGCTCAACCAACAATATTCAAAAATGGCTATCCGATTTTTGAGTTTAACGCTGAAAATAATCCATATCCATGTTGCAAAAAATACCCAATTTGGTCAGAGATTGACAATATAAAAAATGGAATCCTGCCGGAGTTAGTTGAAGTTGACAGCAATACAGAAAAGAAACCAATGAACATCTGCAAGTTGTTAATACCTTCATCCATACAAGATAAAAATTTTGGCTTTGGGGAATATGGCGTTTACACCAAAAAAGAAACAAAATCATCTATCGAATGGGTTGAATACGGATTCTTAGATGTCGAAAAAAACGTTTGCAAAAACGGAACAATGACGACAACCAAATTTAAATACAAAAACATGTCAATAAATTGACTATTTAAAATGATAACGTGGTGGCATCAATGGATATAAAGGAAATACCTAGTGAATTACTTGCTGAGAGAGGCAAGAAGTTTTGCTCACTATACGGTTTAGAGTATATTGATACTGTAAAGGTTGATATAACCGACAAAGTTAGGAAAGATTTCAAATTCCTAGAAGATATTTTTGTATCTGAAAATGATTTTGAACTAGCAGTAAATCAACTTTGCCATGCGCTTGTTGTCATGCGTAATGATTATGAGATGTTCTATGCAATGATGTTTCTTTATTATGTTTATGAGTGGGAAATTCAAGATTTCTTCTTTGAGTGGATTCAGACAAACCCGATATTTCTACTAGAAGCCGCAAACATTGCCATGTGAAATAACTAAACGCAAAACCGCATCTTTTTAGGTGCGGTTTTTTATTGGAGTAAAAATGCCACAAGCAATTAGCAATCAATTTAAGTTAGACCTAGCCAAGCTAGAGCAAAATGCACTCATTGAATTATTTGAGGTGGATTTAAGACCATTGCGTGATAGTGATGGTATTAGTGGTGAGTTATACCGCTTTTATGCCGGAACTAATGAAGAATCACAATCTATCGTATGGCAAGGTAAGACCTATCAGCCGATTGGCGTGAAAGCAGACGGCTTTGAAATGTCGGGCAGTGGGCCAAGCAATCGACCGACACTAACGCTAGGAAACATTGGTGGATTTATTACCGCACTTTGCAATCGCTTTGAGCAGTGTTTAGGTGGTGTTGTTAGACGAAGATTGGTCTATATGCACTATCTTGATGCGGTGAATTTCGTGGATGGCAACAAACAAGCCGATCCGTCACAGGAAGTCTTGAGCTATTTCTTGATTGAGCAATTATCTTCGCTTAACCGAGATGTAGCTCAATTCACTTTAGCCTTACCGTCAGAGACTGATAACGCATTAATCGGACGAATGATTACATCTACTTGTTCATGGCTTTATCGTGGTGTTGAGTGCGGTTATACAGGTCGAGCAGTTGCAGACGAAAAAGACCAACCAACAACCGACCCTAAAAAGGATAAGTGTAGCGGTTTATTGACTGGTTGCAAATTAAGAAACAACACTCACAACTATGGCGGATTTGTTAGCGTTGATAAATTGGGGTAGGTATGGACGGTAAACTACACAACGAGATAATCAAATACTCAAAATCAAAAGAACCACAGGAAAGCTGTGGTTTTGTTGTTTTAGTAGGTGGAGAAAAAGTCTTTATACCTAGCGAGAACGTGGCAGAAGATAAGGATAGCCATTTTGAAATCACACCAGAAGATTACATCAGTGCATCAGAGAAAGGCGAGATTGTGGCATTGGTCCATTCACATCCACAAGGCGAGCCTAAACTCTCTCAATCGGACTTACAAACGCAACTCTACAGCCAATTAGATTTTTGGTTGGTATGTGATGAGCAAATTCATATTTTTCCGAAAATCCCATTCTTAATCGGACGCGAATTTAATCACGGTGAAATGGATTGTTACACGCTATTCAGGGATTTTTACCGTCTATCCGGTTATGAAATGCCTAATTTTGAGCGTGATGATTACTGGTGGGGAGATGGCAAAAATCTCTACTTAGACAACATCGAAAAACAAGGATTTGAGCAAGTAAATGAGCCTCAAGTTGGTGATGTAATTTTGATTAGCGTAGGGGCGAATGTGCCGAATCACGCTGCGATTTATGTAGGCGATCAAATGGTTCTTCATCACGCACCAAAACGTTTATCTAAACGTGATTTGTATGATGGTTATTGGCTTAAACACACTCACAGCATTTGGAGATTTAGAGAATGGTCAACGTTAGATTTTACGGTAGCCTTAAACAGTTTGGAACTCAATTTAGGCTAGATTGTAAAACGCCAGCCGAAGTCGTTCAGGCCCTAACAAGTCAAATCCCGAAATTGAGACAATTCATTCAGCAAGGCTTATTTACTGTAAGGGTAGGGCGAGAGTATTTAGATAATCGCTACCTTGAGCAAGGCTTAAATCAATACTTAAAAGAAGATGCAACAGTGCATTTCACCCCTGTTTTAAAAGGCTCAAAAAAAGCAGGTTTATTCCAAACTATTGTGGGCGCCGTGATGGTTGTCGTAGGTGTATTTACTTCTTATGCCGGTGGCGCTGCGTTGATTGCTGGCGGTATCGGATTAATGGCTGGCGGTGTGGCTCAAATGCTTACAAAAATGCCATCAATGTCAACTGGAAGAGATGCCGAGAAAAAACAATCAACAAGTTTTTCGAACCTCTCAAATATGGCGGCACAAGGTCGTCAGATGCCTTTACTTTATGGGCGGATCAGGGCAGGTTCGTTGATTATTTCTCAAGGCGTTGAAACGATGGATATAGAGCGACAGCCTCCAGAGAACAAGAAAGGCAAAATACTACCAATATTTAAAAATAGGAGTTAGCAATGGGTAAAGGTGGCGGTGGCGGTCATACGCCTGTTGAAGCTAAAGAAACAAGCCGAAGCAAACAGCTCGTCAAAATTGTTGAAGTTATTTCAGATGGTGAGATTGAGGGCTTGGCTGATGGCATGAAGTCAGTCTATTTTGACAACACACCAGTTCAAAATAAAGACGGCTCCTATAACTTCAATAATGTCCAATTAGAGGGACGAGTTGGTAGCCAAGTTCAAGATGTAATTGCTGGTTTCAACATCTCAGAGAAAGAAGTAAGTGTTGGAACGCAGGTTAGAAAGAACCTACCAATCACACGAACCGTTACGGATAGCAAGGTTTCACGATTAAGATTGACTGTTGGAGTCCAATCATTATTTAGCCAAGCTGAAAACGGCGACACAAGTGGAACAACGGTTGAACTTGTAGTGACTATTGGCTCTCAATCTTATCCTGTTTCGATTAGTGGTAAATACAGCTCTCAATATCTACAACAGCATACTTTTGACAATCTACCTCCAGTTCCATTTACTGTAAAAGTAGAGCGAGTAACTGAGGACAGTAAGTCTCAAAGACTACAAAATAATACAGTTTGGTCAAGCTACACCGAGATTATTGACACTGAGTTTACTTATCCAAACACTGCTTTAATCGGTGTTAAGTTTGACTCTGAGTATTTTAGTAACATTCCAGCTCGAACCTATGATTTATTGGGCTTACGGGTAAAAGTGCCGAGCAATTACGACACCCGTACACGTAAATATACTGGAATGTGGGATGGTACATTTAAGGTCGATTGGACAGATAATCCAGCGTGGATTTTATATGACATTGTCACAAGTAAACGTTATGGATTGGGTAATAGACTAGGTGAGTTTGGTGCGGATAAGTGGGCTTTATACCAAGTTTCACAATACTGCGACCAATTAGTGCCAGATGGTTTCGGTGGTCAGGAGCCTAGATTTACTTGCAATGCATGGCTCACAGAGCAACGTTCTGCGTATGATGTGATTAATGATATTTGCTCGATTTTTAGAGCAATGCCAGTTTGGAATGGCCAACAGCTAACAGTTGTAATGGATAGACCGTTAGATCCGGTTTGGACATACACTAACGCAAACGTTGAGAAAGGTGAATTTAATTATACTTTTTCGGCTAAAAAAGCTCGCCATAATGCTATTCAGGTCGAATACTCTGACAAGGATAATGGTTACGAGAAAGCGATTGAGTACGTTTCTGATGATGAAGAAATTAGTAAGCACGGGTTGAATGTTAAGAAAGTCACTGCGTTTGGTTGCACTTCAAGGGGGCAGGCTCATCGTACTGGGTTATGGTTATTACAGACCGAGAAATTAGAAACTAAAACCGTTACCTTTACAGTAGGCGCAGAGGGCTTAATGCACGTGCCAGGTGACATCATTAAAGTCGCTGATACGTATTACGCAGGCACTAATGTTGGAGGTCGAGTTTTAGCGATTAATGGTAAGAAAGTTACCTTGGATAGAGAAATCTCAATCAATGGTAATAGCTACTTTAGTTACATTAATGCTCAAGCAAAACACCAAGATATTAAGATTATCTCTGTAAATGGTACAGAAGTTACACTTGAACAAAATCCAGTAGGATTAAAAGCTTATGGCGTATGGTCGTTATCTACTCAACAGGTGGCAAGCCAATTATTTAAAGCTATATCTGTGAAAGAAGAGACGAAAGGCAAATACACTATTACAGCCTTGCAGCACGAGCCACAGAAAGAGGCTATCGTTGATAACGGTGCTAAATTCGAACCTAAGGCGACATCAATCCTATCAGTTCCGCAAGTGAGCAATATCGGTGTAACAGTCAATTCAGATGGTAGCGTATCATTTGCTGGTGATATTACTGGCGGTAACGGTGTCATTAAGTATGATTTTCGTATCTACAAAGACGGTGCATTATTCGATATCAGACTAGGACAAACATCACCAAATCTAAACTTAGATGGATTGGAAAATGGCGAGTATTCTGTCTTAATCCAGGTTAAAAATGAGAAAGGTCAAGTTTTAAGCGAAAGAACGCAAACCTTTGTCATTGATAAACCTCCAGCGCCAACAGGTGTAAGAGTTACTGGCGGACTTGGAAATATCACAATCGAATGGGATTGGATAAATGATGCCACAGCTACAGAGATTTTTGTTAGCGAAACGAATGACATTAAAACTGCTACACGCCTAACGAAAGTTACCGCAAGAATGTACACACATGAAGTCGGAGCTAAGAAAGTTAGATATTACTGGTTAAGACATACTCGAGGTGTGAACGTTGGGCCATTTAGCCAACAAGGTGGCTTGCGTGGCGAAAGCTCGGTTGATATTGATGCGGAATTAGAGATTTTAAACAAAAAACTCTCTCAAAACATCGTAAACGAAGTAATTGACACCGCCTTACCAGCTCGAAATCTAGACTTAATTAAAACGGTCAATGGATTGAATGTTGGAAAATATCAAGGCCATAAACAAGTTTACAATACTGCAGACGGTAAACTTTATACATGGAACGGTAGCAAATATCTTGAGAATGGCATTGATGCAAGCGGTATCCGCATCAAAACAACGCAACTAGTTGGCACGTTACAAGCTGACCAAATCGGCGCAAACACAATCGGGGCTGGTGCGTTACAAGCTGGAGCGGTGCGAGCTGAGCATATGGCAGCGGGTCAGATTACTGCTGACAAGTTAGCAATAGGTCTTGGCGGCAACTTGCTCTATAACCCTATTTTTGACAACAATGCCTATGGCTGGAGTGAAAATAGAGGTAATGGCGACCTAACAAGTCAAACAACAAGCCTAATAAGACGAACAAGTAGCAGATTCAGTGGATTAGTTACTAATGGTTCGGTTTTAATCGCTGAAGTTAGAGCTAATTCTGCCGTATCAAGCTGGTGGCAGGTTGCAACCCAAGTGATTAGAGTTGTACCTAACCAAAGATACTGCTTGTCGGCTTTTGTTGATGCGTGGAATTGCACTGGCGAACTAATGGTGCAAGAGCTTTCTAGTGATGGCTCCTCTTGGGTTAGGGATTTTGCTTTTTCTGGGCGGAGAAGTAGAAATATTTCAGGGTATTCTCAAGCTGGAGTTATGGAGGAGGGCTCTGGCAGCGTCGAACCGTCAACTCGCACACACGCATTCTTTATCGCCCCTAGCTCTGGCTATGTGTCAGTTGTTTGCATTATGCGTGATATACAAACGGCTAGTACGCTTAAAATCGCCAATCCAATGCTTGAAGAGTGTGCTGAATACACAACTCAGCCTAGCCCATGGCAAAACGCAGGCGTAACAGCCATTCATGGTGGCTCCATTGTTACTAACTCAATAACCACTCAACAAATGGCTGCTAATAGCATTACTGCGAATGAGATTGCAACTGGTGCTGTGGCCGCTAAGCATGTTGCAGTAGGCAGTATTGGAGCAACTCACATTGCTACACGGTCACTCACTGCGGATAAGTTAAATGTGTCTCAACTTTCTGCCGTTAGCTCCAATATGGGCGATATTAACGGTGGGTCACTTAATATCAATAATAGATTCAAGGTGAGTAGGAGCGGTCAGGTTGAAATGAGAGCGTCAGCGGGTAATGTCGGCATGATTATAACTAATGAGGCTATATCTGTTTATGATGAACGAGGTAGGCTGAGGGTTAAAATGGGGAGATTATAATGGCAAATTACGGATTTGAAGTATGTAATGCAGATGGGATTATTAGGGATAAGGTAACGAGTAAATTTGCGAGAATTATAGCAAAGTTGCACGTCCCTCTTATCGTAGCATACGACTATGCTTACCAGAAAGCAGGTAGTGGGTCATTTATTGTGAATGAATTGTTGAATATACCTAAAGGCTATATCCCATTTTACTTTATCTCTCCGGCAGAACTTAACGGATGTTTTTACCCAAATGTGAAAATATCAGGCAACATAATCAGTTGGGACTTTTACATTTACGACAGGGAATTATTCCCTCGCAATTACGACAAAAAGAATGGCGTTTCTGACCTTTTTGGTGATAATCCAGTCGGATTTGATTCTACTGATGTTGCGCCCAAGCGAACTGCTATCTTTGGTGGATGTTATATAAATGTAGGAATTTGCCCAGATGCTTAAAATATCTTCAGAAGATGCTATCAATATCATTGATGATACATACAAAAACTATCATCTACGCAAGTCAGGGGTTTTATACGATAAAGACTTCGAGATCAACGGCATGACTAAAGACTGCTATATTCCGTGTGTCGGATTTAACTCGCCAATAATAGTCATCCACCCAAGAGGGCATGATTACAACAGTAAAGTTACGTATGTTCCAGTTAGCAGGAATATGACAAACAAAGACTATATTAAGAGTGAATACAGAAATACTTTTGGATTTCAGATCTACGTCTGGTGGAATCTGCATGTAAATGAGGGTATTGAATATTATATATTTGATGATTGGCAGCCAGAAACAGCAAAATACGGTTTAACCTTATGGAATGAAAAAGGCGAAATCATATACCATTCTGACTGGTATAGGCTTAAATTGCTCGGGGTGCATCAGTTAGGTAGAGCGGGACCATCTATAAGTAATGACTTAAAAATTGATATATCAAAGTTTTCAAATCTATCAAATAAAGTCGGGATATTAATGCCGTTTGTGAGGAGGTGCATGATGGGAGGATTGCCAGGGCAATATCTCCCACCTGCTGGAGGGCATAATACATTTAATAACTATGAGCTTGGAGAGGGCTTCTTTTTTAAAGATAAAAACACGATCCAATACTCTTGGGTTTGTCTATCTGGGATTGATGGATGGTGGTTCTCATGGGATCAGATAATCACACCGCCATCATCATTCATTTTAACAGTTGATCTCGATGGCATGCCATTAAATTACAATTAGGAGTAAACATGACAACATTTAACAAAATCTTAAACCCAATGTACTCAGCTATCGCTGCATACTCAAAACAAGAAGATGGCTCAATCAATGCGAAGTATGTATTAGGCACTGGTGAAGATAGTGATGGCTCTGTGACTAACTTCACGCCAATTATCTCTGATTATAAATGGATTGATGCAGCCACAGCAAAAGAGCTAATGAGCAAGCCATTAACCAAAGACGATATTGGCAAAACAACAGAGCAGATTGAACTGGAACGGATTTACGCTTACCTAAAAGAGAACGGTCAAATCGTAATCTAATCAACCTTAAACTAAACCAACCGCACTTTGAGAAATCATTGTGCGGTTTTTTATTGGAGCGAATATGGAAAACATTGAGCTAGAAACAGTGCGTGGTGATGATGACGGGTGGACTTTTGAAATCCTAGAAGATGACGAACAGAAAAGTGATTTAACCGGAAGTAAGTTCGATATGTGGATTGAGCCAAAGAAAGGCGAGATTATCAAACTATCAACCGAAACAGGCGAGATTACTGTAAGCGAAAATCTAGTTACCGTTACATTGTCACACGATAAAACGCTAGGGGCGAAGTGGGAAACAGCAAGCTGGGATTTGCAGTGTACCAGTCCGCAAGGATTAGTTAGAACGCTCGCAGGCGGTGAATTTACGCTTATTCATGATGTGACGGAGGCGAGATGATTATCAGATTAGTTAAGCGCTCAAGACCAAATATTAAAGTTAAGGTGCGTTTAATCAAAGAGATTGGCGAGAGAAAGGAAAAAATCCCAACTCTCGAAGAATTAAAAGCCTTTTACAACATAGGAGCATTATAATGGCACGACAAGATTTTAGTCAGATTTTAACCGAATTTGCCGAGTTCGTTGGTAGTAAAGATAAGGAAATTATTACCATTATCGGGGCATTATCCTCACTGACAACTACACAAAAAGATTCGATTGTTGGTGCAATCAACGAATTGAAGCAAACTATCACGGCATTATCGGGTAGCAGTGCAGGTATTGACGATACTTCCACTGGCGATAGTTCAACGCTATCAGCGAAGAAAATCATTGAGCTTTTAAATCAAGCAAAAGCTGATGTTAAAAATGAGCTTTTAGGTGGACAGGTTGAAGCGAGCATTGACACTATCAAAGAATTAGGCGATATGCTCAAAAATATGCAAACTGGTGAGGACGGTTTGAATAAATTAGTTCAAAAAGTTACTCAAACAAACCAATCACTTGCACTTCTTGTTGGGAAATTTACTGTGCTTGATGGCATCAACTTAAAAGAAGCTTACACTCGAGGTTACAATAAATAATGACATTTCAAGCGAACGTATCAGAATTCGCTGAATTCATGGGAACTGAAATTAAGCGAATTGAAAAGAAAATTCCAGAGGGTGGCGGCGGTAGTCAATCCAGTGACTCAACAATAATCACTGGGAATGGCCGCCCAGACAAACCTGAAACCACTAGCGGCAAGATTACAGGAAGAGAGCCAAACGGTACTTTTTACAATTCGTTAGACGGAGCAAACGTAGGAGCGTACTTATGGCAGAAACAAAAAAATAAATGGAATGTTGTATCTGCTGATACAGGTGAGCGTAATATGTCGAGATACAGCATAAATATTAAATCGGGGAATATATCTTTAAGACGAATAAACAACACCGTAGAATGTGCTTTTAGTGGTGGGCAATGGGACGCTATTTATTTTCTTGGTAGAGATAGTAAAGGGTTTGTAGGAAAATCTCACGCTAAACGTATGGATATTTTGCCTAATAGTAGAATACCCTTTGGATTTCGTTCGACTAAATCCATTATGCTCCCTTTTTATGATGATGATGGGGTTCACGTTGGAATGGTTTATGTTGGTGGTATAAGAAACTATAACTACATAGAATTACGGTTTAAAGATAAACCGCCTGCTGAAGATATGAATATTATACGTATGCCTGTTATCCATTGGATAACGGACGAGCCATTCCCTGAAACCCTGCCTTAATCGAGAAGTTCAGCAACTTCTTCCATATTCGGGGCGTAATAGACGTTTTGAAGTATTCTGATGTCTTTATGCCCCGATATTTTCGCCAAAGTCATCACATCGACTTTCTTGGCCAATCTTGTCAAAGCCTCTCGTCTTGTATCGTGGAAGTGTAATTCATCTCTATTGGCCGCTTTCTTCAACTTTCTAAATGTTGCATCAAGTATATTTGATTTCATCTGAAAGCAAGTCTCACCTTGCTCAATTTCATCTCTTAATCTCTCTAGTATTTTTACCGCATTTTTCGAGAGCGGAACAGTGCGAGATGAGCCATTTTTCGTCATTGGCAAATAAGCTGTTTTTCTCTCTAGATTAACGTTATCCCATGTTAATCCGCAAATCTCACCAGCTCGCATTGCTGTTTCAACAGCAAATAATAATGCCGCTCCAGTTCTTGCTTTAGCTGTTTTTAAATTCTCGCTATACCCACTGACTTTAACTATTTCGTCAATATCTTCTTGAGTAAATCTTTGCGTTCTAGGCTTGCTTGCTTTTGGTTGCTGCAATCCAACCATAGGTGAGGATTGAATATATCCCCATCGTTCCAGTGCAACTTTGAATATATGCCCAATAGTGGACAACTCTCTGCGAACACTTTCACCTTTCACGGTTTCAAGCCTTTCCTTTATCCAAAGTTCTAAATCTTGTCTAGTTACATCCGAGATGTATTTGTCGGTTATCTGGTGGCGTAAAAGCTTAGTTAATCGGTTGAATTCGTGCTTTTCGCCTCGTTTTGTAGGCGTAATCTCGTTTAAATACCGCTTAATCACATCAGAGAATAGCGTTTCCGGCTGTAATCCTTTAGCTTGTAGTTCTATTTTCTTTTCTTCTTCCGCTCCCCACAAGACAGCTTCTGACTTTGTAGAGCAAGTCTTAGATTTTCTTATACCGTCTCGATAAATCTCAACACGCCATTTCTCACCACGTTTTCTAACCGTTGCCATTTTCATACCTTTTTAAGAATATAAGTCGCCATAAATTAAACCGCTTGGCGTAATTTTGGCGTAATTGGTGCATAAAAATATATAAAAATACATAAAAACTTGCAATACTGGATAAGATTAAAAGAGTAGTAAAGTAATAACTCAAGAATGTAAAACATTGATTTTATTAATAGAAAAGCATAAAAGAAAAATCCCCGTTCGATGAACGAGGATTATAAAGTGGTGCCTAGGGTCGGACTCGAACCGACACGGTTATTCACCGGCGGATTTTGAATCCGCTGCGTCTACCAATTTCGCCACCCAGGCATTTGGGTTGTTCTGAATTATACGTTTATCTTACTTCGTTGCAAGTAAAATTTCATTAAAAACGTGTGGTTGTTTTAAATTTCATCAACTTGTATTCAAAGATTAAAGGGAAGTTTAAAATAATTTGATACGTTGTCACAATTTATGAGTAAAATAAAAGCTTAGTATTTCTACTAAGCTTCATGATTATCTAATTAAGCGGTTTGACCAGCAAGGTTACCTAAATCTTTATCGATTAAGAATAAGCCTTTGCCATCTTCGCCAAGAAGATTTAATTTGTCTAAAATACCGCTGAATAATTTCTCTTCTTCGTGTTGTTCTGCAACATACCATTGTAAGAAATTGAATGCAGAGTAGTCTTTTTCTTCAAAAGTTTTACCCACTAATTCATTGATTTTACTTGTGATCAATTTTTCGTGTTCGTAAGTTAATTCAATGATTTCTTTTAATGATTTGTACTCATGCGAAGGTGCTTCAATTGCAGTGATTACCGCTAATGCACCAGTTTCATTTAAATAAGTGAATAATTTACGCATGTGTTGCATTTCTTCTGCAGCGTGAGCTGATAAGAATTTAGCTGCACCTTCAAAACCATTTTGTTCGCACCATGCGCTCATTTGTAAGTAAAGGTTTGAAGAGTAGAACTCAAGGTTCATTTGATCATTTAATAATTTGATTACGTTTGTTGATAACATTTTGTATTCTCCTTCTAAAATTATAATGTTGCTAAATCACGATCGATAAAGTAAAGCGAACGACCATCTTCACCCAGCAAGTTAAATTTATCAATAATGCTATTGAATAATTTTTCTTCTTCGTGTTGTTCTGCAACGTACCATTGTAAGAAGTTAAAAGTAGAATAGTCTTTGTTTGCAAAAGTCACTTCAACTAATTCATTAATTTTAGAAGTAACAAATTTTTCATGTTCAAGTATGGTTTCAAATACTTCTCTAAGTGATTTGTAGTCATTCTTAGGTGCATCAATTTTACCTAAAAGTGGCATACCACTTGTTTCACTCACATATTTGAATAATTTTTGCATGTGTTCTAATTCTTCATCAGCATGACGAAGTAAAAATGCTGCAGCACCTTCGTAACCGTGTTTGCTACACCAAGAACTCATTTGTAAATAAACATTAGAAGAGTAGAACTCTAAATTGATTTGTTCATTTAACTTATCTGCGATTGCTTTATTAAGCATAAACAACTCCTTTCCTTATTAAGTAGAGATTAAAAATAAAAACAAGACTGCTTAACTTGTCATCGGTGTGCATTCTAATCTCACAAATGAGAATAGTCAAGCATTTTTTTAATTTTTTTTTCATAAACTACTAATAATAAAGAAAAAATCAATGTTAATTATTCTCATTTATGCAATATATGTAAAATAAATTCTCATTATCAGATCAAGAATGATGAAATCTGGTGAATTTGATGTACGCAATTGTATTCAGAATTTACGTAGCGTTATCTCAAAATTTCATTCTAATTTAATTATTCCATCTCAAAGACATTCATTTATTTCTTCTATATCCATAAGCCAAAACTCATCTTATTTTGAGTAATACATGAAATAGGATAGTCACTCATATTGATTTGTGACATGTTTATATATCTAATTTAACATAATATACATTATGCGAAATAAATTACAAGGTTAGTGAAAGCTACGTATTAATAAGATCACAGAGTTATGCACAGGTCACGAATACCACTCAAGCGATGCAAAATCTAGCCTCACAACACTTTGCAATAAGATGAAATAATGATTTATACACTCTAAGGTTGTTATGTAAGGAAAAAATAAAGAAGTTTATATATGTCAAATAATGATAACGCTACGTGAATTCTGCGTTATTTTATGAGATTGAATGTCATCAGATTTAAAAAAGAAAAACGTAAATCTCAGGGATTAAGATTTACGTTTTTGATGAATGGCATTTGTGTGACTATGTCACGATATGTATAAGATTAAGATAACAGTTTTGCTCCGTATTCATAAACCTGTTGCAGTAAATTCAGTTTGGTTGGATTATCTGAATATTCCTCTGCTAACTGCTGTAAACTTTCTTCAAATTTAACCGCACTTTGTTCTAATTTACGTTGGCGATATTTTTGCCATTTGATTTGCTCAGCACGATTTAGGGTTTTGTAGAAATGTCTTGCACGATAATGGAATAACAATTCAGGAATTCGTTTATCTTCAAATGCTAAACCATGATCAGCTAATTTTTCAGGTGGTAAATCACGTAAAATAGCCATATTGTTTTTATCGGCATTGCTAAAGAAACCGTTATAAAGCTCCGTTTCTACATTATCGCTCGGCTCAAATTCGCGTTCTTCTGAGAAGATTTCAATAACTTTCTCGCGAATATCTAAGGATTGGCGCAATTTTGCTAAATTATCTAAGCATTGTTGTCTGTCTATCCCTAAACGAGCTGCATTTTCTGGCAGTAAGGTTTTTGCAGGAGCCAAAATTGGGCATTTATTAATATGAACCAATTTCAATGGAACTGATGAAACTCCCCTTTCTTCTAGATCGCTTTTCTTGGTATATAAATCTTGACGCAAATCAACCGCACTTTTACTGAGTAAATTATCAATATCACCTGATAAATCACAGACGATTACGGCATTTTGATTAGTTGGATGCCATGCTAATGGTGCCACCCAAGCACAATTGCCACGATAATTCCCTAGCATGCCAGAAACATGCACTAATGGTGTCATTTCAGCTGTATCAATCAATTTCTCAATTTCCTTTTTACCTCTATGCTCAAAGAAGAATTGAAATAATTTAGGCTGCTTTTCTTTGATTAATTTAGCCATAGCGATGGTTGCATACACATCCGCCATCGCATCATGGGCATTTTCATGCTCAATACCATTTGCTTTAGTGAGTTTTTCTAAGCGAAAGCTTGGCATACCATCATCGTCATAAGCCCAATTTATCCCTTCTGGACGCAGCGCATAGCAAGCCCGGACCAAATCCAGTAAATCCCAACGAGAATTGCCATTTTTCCAGCTATATTCATAGGGATCAATGAAGTTACGGTAAAAGGTATAACGAGTCATTTCATCGTCATAACGAATGTTGTTGTAACCCATCACACAAGTATTAGGTTGTGAAAACTCAGCTAGAATTTTTGCGGCAAATTCAGGTTCAGGAATCCCCTTTTCATTACATTCTTGTGGCGTGATTCCTGTAACCATTACGGCCTCGGGAGCTGGCAAATAATCATTAGTTTGCTTGCAATACAACATAATAGGCTCACCAATGATATTGAAATCGGCATCGGTACGAATACCAGCAAATTGAGCAGGACGATCACTTGCCGGATTGATACCAAAACTTTCGTAATCGTAGATAAAAAAACTAAAATTGTTTGCCATAATTAAGCCAAAATTTTATCTAAATAATATAAACAGAAAATTGCTGAAAGGCTGATAAGCACACCAAACCAGTTGATTTTGCTGATTTTTTCTTTAAAGAAAAATGCGCCAGTGATGGTACCTAAACAAATAACACCAATATTCATTCCCGCAAAAACTAAGGTTGGGTTTTGTCCGAAACTTTGATGCGCTTTAATGTAAAACAGGATGTTGAAGAAATTCAATACACCTAAAACAATTCCACCAATAAAGCTTGGTACTGTCCACTGAGTGCGTTTTAGGAATAAATACAGGAACATGACACAAGCGGCTAATGAGAAAGCAATGAATAATGTGGTTGGGAATGCTCCCCCGCTTTTGGCCACTTGTTTGAATAAGATATCAATGGTGCCATAGCCAAACCAAACACCGATTAAGCCCAAAATACCTTTAAAAGTGACCGCACTTTGTTCATTCGATTTGTTCAAAATACAGAATAAACCGATGAATGCCAAAATAATGCCAACAATTTTGGGCTGACTTAATGTTTCATGGAAAATAATAAAAGATGTAACTATCGGTAGAAATAACGATAAGCGTTGTGCGGCATCTGAACGCACGATGCCTGCAAATTCAACCGCTTTAGACATAATGATAAATACGGTCGGTAATAAAATACCTAACGCCAGGAAAATAGGTGTACTATCACTTTGTGCTAAATATTCGGTAAATTCTAATCCTTTAAAATCAGGTTTGAGCAAGAAATAGCTTAATGAAATGGCGACAATATAGTTAAAAGCAATTGCTTGTTCAATAATGATATTTTTCTTGCGCGCAACTTTGAGTAACACTGATACGGCAACACTACATAGAATGGCAAAAATAAGGTTGTGCATAATTCGTCCTAAATTCTCATAAAAATAACAATGAAAAAAGCGGCCAATTGCTTTGACCGCTTTAAAAAACTACTCTGTTGCGCCAAAGCCACGCAAACCAACTACATGAACTTGTTCTTGGTTGCCGGCGATTTTACGCACCAGTTTATAGGTTGTGCCTTTTTCAGGGCTGATATTCTCTGGCGCTGCGATAAGTAATTGCATATCCAAACGTTCGCAAAGTTCGAACAAGGTAGAAATAGATTTACCATCCAAACGCGCCGCTTCATCTAAGAATAGTAAACGACATGGTACGATGTCTTTACCGCGAATACGGCGGCTTTCCTCTTCCCAGCTTTGTACAACCATTAATAGGATAGACATACCCGTACCGATCGCTTCACCTGTCGATAATGCGCCACTTTCAGCACGTAACCAGCCATCAGCACCACGGAAGACTTCAACTTCTAATTCGAGGTAATTACGGTAATCCAATAATTCTTCACCGATAGTTTGTGCTGTGCGTTGGCCCATATCAATATGCGGGTTAATACGTTGATAAAGTTTCGCAATAGCTTCAGAGAAGGTAATGCGATTATCATTGAATAAATCTTGGTATTCTTCCTGTTTACCTGACAGCGCATCAAGCAACATCGCATGTGTATCGCGAATATTGACGACTAAACGTACTGATTTTACCTGACCGAAAGCAATATTTTGTAGACCTTGGTTCAACATGCGAATACGATTTTGTTCACGTTGAATGGTTTTACGCATAATATTTGCCACACTTTCAGAACTGATCGCTAATTTTTTCTCACGGCCAGTCAATTCTTCTGTTAAGCGATTAAGCTCAATTTCCATTTGCTCAATTGCATCAATCGGATCATCTGTTTTAATAATATCCTGACGAATACGTTCACGAAGATGTTGATATACAGCGATGAAAAAGCGGACTTTATTTTCTGGTTTACGGCTATCTTCAGAAATACGTAATGCATCGCGTAGATATTCATTATCAGCCACTGCAGTACGTAACGCACCTAATGCTTTATCCGACATTGAACGTAATTCATCAGCAGATAAATAAGCTAACTCACGGCGATTGAGTCGTTTTTCCACATCAGAATTGCGAGATAAACGCAGAACCACGCACCAGCTAACTTTCGCAGCCACAACTAACTCACGTTGAGTTTTGTAATCACGTTCCGCTTTGCGAATGCGTTTATTTAAGTTCTCCGCTTCGCTTTCAATGAGTGTTAATTGTTTTTCAACATAAGAACGACGTTGACGACTGGTTGAAAGTTGTTGATACAACTCATCACGGCGATTTCTTGCACGTTCCTCTGCCCCTTCATCAGCACGCACGCCTAATTCACCAATCTCAGCAATTAATTCTTTCAACAACTGATTTTTACTGTCATAAGAACTTTGCAATTGGATAAATACTTGGTTGTATTGTGCAAATTGGCTTTGTTTTTGACGTAATTGTTCACGTTGAGCATCACGTTGTGACTGCAATTGTTCCAAACGTTGACGAAGTTGCTCATTAAGCTCTGACGTTTCTGCTTGACCAGCATCTTCATAACTGAAGTGATTTTTACGTTGCACCACATCAGCTAAAGCAAATACACGTTGCTGTACTTGTTTTTGACGTTCAACCGCTTGGGTCAAATCAGCTTTTAAGTGCTCATAGTTTTCTGGGTCACTTTGTAAGGTATTTGCAATCGGTTCTAATTGTGACAACGCAACACCATGTTGACGAATAAAGCTTTCATCTTGCTCTGCGATGTCTAGTTGTTCACGGCATTCTTCAATGCGATCAAGTAATTCTTCATCAGCAATCAAGTTAAGCTGCGGCATTAACTTGTTCAACAATTGCATTTTTTCTTTGGCATTATCCAATTTAATGCGAATTTGTTGTTCGCTGCTTGAGAATTGATTGAGCTCGCGATCAATTTCATTGCGTTCTTGATTGATTTCCGCCATCACCTCTTCTGGGTTTGGTTGGAACGCAAGGGCTAGATGTAAGCCAACAAATTGACTAAAGTGTTCGTGTAAACGTTGACATTTTTGTACATCAAAGGCGATTTGTGCGTATTCTTCCGCAATTTCATCACGTTTAGCTTGTAATTCTTCTAAATGTTTTTCACGTGCAGCACGACCGAATAATGGAATTTGCGGGAATTTTGAATAACGCAATTCACGATCAGACACTTGCACCACAACGCCCATTTCAAGCTCTTGGGCTGAAAGTACGCTGTCATCAAAGGCATTTGGGTCACCTTCAATTAAATATAAATCGTCCGGACAATCTTCTAAATTAGCTAATTGTTCGCGTACCGTGTTGAGATCACGTACAACAATAGCATGACGTGCAGGACCATAAAGTGCCGAAAAATAAGGAGCATCTTCAATTGGTACATCATCATACAATTCAGAAAGCAACACGCCACCAAAACGTTCTGCAAGCACATTTAAGCGAGCATCTTCAGAACCATCTGGTTGGCTTAGACGAGAAATTTGCTCATCTAATTGTTGACGCTGCTTCTCTAAATTGTCACGCTGAATAGTCAGCTCACGTTCTTTCACCAATTGTGATTGCATAAAATGCATCACATCTTGGCTATGCTCGAAGGTTTCACCACTTTGCTCTTGTAAGCGTTCTAAGGCTGCTTGAGCTGTCAACCAAGCAGGTGCTTTACGAGCATTTTCTTCGTAAAGTGCGGTCAAACTTTCACGTTTTTGACGCAAGGTTGAACGGTTTTCTACTTGCTCAGCAAGTTCTTCATTCAAACTTTCAATGAGTTCTTCTTGTTCAGCGTGGTATGCTTCAAGTTCATCAGCTGTTTCTAAAGATAAATCAGCACGTTGATTAAAATCAGCCAATAATTTAACCGCACTTTGTTGTTGAGCATAGCGCTGCTCTAACTCATGTAATTTCGCACGTAATTGAGGTGTTTGTTGCGCCTGAATTTTTTGTGTTGGATATTCACGCAATAATTCTTTAGCGCTTTCCCAAGCACTTGAACGTGGCATATCACCAGCAATTTTACATACCAACTGATAGGCTTTATCGAATTGCGATTTGGCTGCTTCAGAAATAGACATTTTATGTTCTAACTCAAGCACTTGCTCGGTAAGACTTTCTGCATGTGCAGCAAATTCTGCTTGGTAATCTTCCGCATTTTTTACGCTTAAATCTGCTAAACCACATAAGGTTTTCGCTTTTTCAAGCGCGGCAATTGCTTGTTGATATTGTAATGCACGGGTTTGTTGTGCATCTAATGCTTGTTGATAGTCCGCAAGTTGCGCACGCACTTGGTCAATTTCAAGTTCTGTTTGCTCAAATTGTGCTTGGCTTTCTTCAAGCTGTTCGGTTGCGGTTTCCACAACCATTTTTTGTTCTTCTAATTTTTCTGTAAGCTCAGCCACATCTTCTTGATAACGAGATACTTTTTCTTGATGACGTAACGCATTTAATACCAAGTTCAAGTGGTCTGCCGCACTTTGGTGATCTACTTCTAAAGTACGTTCATTTTCTGCTAATTCAGCTGCTTCACGGCTTAAGTCAATTAGTCGATGTTGCGATAACTCTTGCTCAGCTTTTGCTTTATACCAATCACGGCGGAAACCTAAAGCCGCTTCGATATTACCGCGGCGTTCATTGGCATTACGCATATAATCTGATGCCACATAATTAGTGGTTTCGGTGATTAAATGTTTGAATAAATCACGGTCAGATTGGGTGACTTTAATTGCTTCAAGGGTCATACGGTTTTCACGTAACGCACTTTCCATATCTTGGAAGGCTTTACGCACACCAAGGTTTTCTGGCAATAAGTAATCACGTAAAGAACGGGTAATGGCGCTGGAAATACCACCGTATAAAGAAGCTTCGATTAATTTATAGAATTTGCTACGGTCTGAAGCACTACGTAAGCGTTTTGGAATAATGCCTAAATCAAACATCATGCCATGATAATCGGTGATGGAATGATATTGTTTAAATTGCGCACCAAGGTTTTCAATTTTGTCTTTTAATTCATTTAAATTGAGTACACGCGCTTGACGTTCACCGACTGTTTCGGTGAAAAGTGCGGTCGGATTTAAGGATAATTCTACACCTTGAATCGAGAATGTTTTTAAATCCACTTTCTTATCACGACCAGCGATTTGTTGCAGACGTACGCCCACGAGAATTCGTTGATGGCGAGAATTGATGGTATCTAATACCGCATAACATACACCTGGACGTAATTTACCGTGCAAACCTTTATCACGTGAACCGCCTGTCGAGCCGGCTTCCGTAGTATTACGGAAATGCAATAAAGTTAAGTCTGGAATTAATGCTGTGACAAAACCCGCCATGGTTGTGGATTTACCGGCACCGTTACCACCGGAAAGTGTGGTTACCAATTCATCCAAATCAAAGGTACGGGCAAAGAAACCATTCCAGTTAATTAAGGTCAGTGAACGGAATTTTCCTCGTTCTACCCCATTATGTTGGTTTAATACAGGAGCAATAAATTCTTCTTCAACCTGTTCGGTTGATTGCTCAGGTTCGTCTTGATAGATTTCGTTTTCAAGTTCTAATACATCAGACATTATTCTTGTTCTCCTGCATCATCAAATTCTTCATCAATTTCGACCGCACTTTCTTCATCATCGAGGTCATCTGCATGACTTGCCGCTTTTGCTTGTTTTTCCAATTCAAGAGATTGCGGTGTGGCTGCTTCTCCATCACGAATTAAACGTGCTTGCGCTTCTAACGGATCATCGCCAGAACGAACCTCCGCACCAAAACGGAAAACTGATTCTGAAATAGTAAATTTACCGCTATGCTGTTCACCCACTGTATGAATCATGCCTAAACGTCGTAAACGACCGATCGCCGCGCGTACTTTTTCAGATAATTTTTGCTTATCCAAATCTGAACCGCTGGAACGTTGATTGACGGCTTTCAATAATTTGCCTTCGTCTGCTAAATTCAGTAATTCATCATAGACTTCTTGCGTACTGAAGATACCTTGCTGAGCCAAACGTTCTGGGCTTAAATATAAATAGCAAAGCACCTTCCCTACTAACATTTCTAATTCGGAAAGCACCGAACGGGCGATTAACGTCGTCGCTTTTGGACGTAAATAGAAAAAGCCTTCTGGTGCACGAATTAATTCCACGTTGTAACGGCGATAAAAGCCATCTAACTCATTTTGGAAATCCATCAAAAAAGCATGATTATCTAATTGATCTGTGCTGATATGGCGACCTGAACGCAATAAGCTGTCCACTGTCGGGAAAATAGGATTCGCAATGGCATTTGCCAATCTTGGGGAAATTACATCTTGAATATCTGTCATGGTTAATTTCTCATTTTATGAATTCGTTTTTGGGTAAGCCACGAAATTAATATTTATCAATTACATGCGCTTGTACTTCTGCGCCATAATCGTTAATTTCTTGCCATTGCGGATAAATACCGGCTAAATCATCATTTGCCATACCTAAACGCACTGCTTGATCAACAATAATACGTGCCACATCAAAATGACGAGAAAGTGGATAAGCTTCTAATTGTTCTTTTAAGACCAAACTTAAATCGATTGGACGATTATTCTCACGGTATTGAATTAATAAGCCTTGCATATGTTCGACGATTTGATCATGTAAATCAGCCAAAGATTCATATTGCAACTCTTCAGGTAATTCACCCAATGCATCATCTTCACGTAATACCATTTCTTCATCACGCAGATCGACCAAACGTTCCGCTTGAGCAGTCCATAAGAACCAAGGATGATCGAAATAGCTGTGGATAGAATTACGCAAGCGTTGTGAGAATACACGGTTTTTATCCATATCAATGGCGGTACGGATAAATTTATGCACGTGACGGTCATAACCAATCCATAAATCGATGGCTTGTTGTCCCCAGCTAATAATACGGTCGAGCTTAGATTGTAAATCGGTAATTAATTGTTCAATAAAATACAGATCATCATGGCCAATTACACAATCTTGAATACGTAATAATTGTGCCTGTAACTTATCACCCGCTGCATTTAAGGTGTCTTGCAACTCACGTAAATTGCCTGAGGTTTCATCTAATAAACGTTCACAGCTAGAAATTGCCGCCTGCCAATCTTTGGTAAGCAAATTGGCAATTTCTTCTTTAATGCTTTGCTGATTTTCATCCATCACGCGTTGTGATAAATCAATGCTATCGAAAATCTCTGCGACTGAATATTTTAACGGAGCGAAAACATTCCGGCGCCAAAAGTGCTCATTCTCCCCTTTTGCTGTAGCTTCTTCTGCTGCATCAGATGCACGCTGAATTTCATCAGCCACAATAGAAAGCTGTACAGAAAGACGTAACGCAGAAAATTCACGCTGACGAATATAATAATCCGATACACCAACACCTAATGGGGTGAGACGATAAATGGAAAGGCCTTCAGTAAATTCACTGCTGAAACGGTTAAGAAAACGCTGTTTCACCAGTTCATTGATAGCATTATTAGCACGGGTGGCAATCGCGTCCGTTGATTGGTCAAAGGCATTGGCTGTATGGCGAAAAATATCCACTAAATCGGCTTCTAGCATCTCACCATCTAAACGTTCGTTGTTATAGATGGCAATAGCCAGTAAAAACACCAAACGCTCTGTCGGCAGATTTAACGAAAATTCCCGCTCTTTCGCCCATGAGACGAGTTCAGGAATAGTTTGTGAGGTTTCGATCATTCGGTTACAAAAGCTTAAAATTGAACAAAAAATTTCTGAGATTATACAGGATTTTTTATCGTTCTTGAAACCTTCTTGTAAATTGAAGGGCCTTTTTATTTTTCAAGATTATATGTGGCAAATCTACGATGTAAACAGATTAATAAATAGACGTTATCTTCAAAACAAAGAGCCACAAAATTGTGGCTCTTTCTCTCTTCTCAAAACTATCAAAAATTTGACCGCACTTATTACAATATATATCGCCAAACGAATGCACTGACTAAAATAATCAGCATGATAATAATTTGTATTAAACGTTTTTTGGTTAATTTTTCTGCAGCCATATTGATTTGCTCTTCGATAACTTCTGAAATTGACTATTTAGTGGTAGAATAATTGCGTTAGATCAATTTTACACTATATTTATCGATTTGAGGAATAAATGAAGAATTTCGTTTCAGAAACCAAATCAGGACGCAGAGTTCAATCAGGTGGTTGTGCAATTCATTGTCAGGATTGCAGTATTAGCCAACTTTGTATCCCTTTCACATTGAACGAACATGAGCTCGATCAGCTTGATAATATCATCGAGCGTAAAAAACCCATCCAAAAGTCTCAAGTCCTTTTTAAAGCTGGTGATACACTGAATTCCATTTATGCGATTCGTTCTGGTACCATTAAAACTTATACCATTAACGAAGCGGGTGAAGAACAAATTACCTCTTTCCACTTGCCTGGTGATTTAGTGGGCTTTGATGCGATCACCAATATGCAACATCCAAGTTTTGCACAGGCTTTGGAAACCGCCATGGTATGTGAAATTCCATTTGATATCTTAGATGACTTATCTGGAAAAATGCCTAAGCTTCGTCAGCAAATTATGCGTTTGATGAGTAGTGAAATCAAAAGCGATCAAGAAATGATTTTATTACTTTCTAAAATGAATGCTGAAGAACGTTTAGCGGCATTTATTCACAATCTATCAAAACGTTATTCTGCTCGTGGTTTCTCTGCGAAAGAATTCCGTTTAACCATGACTCGTAGCGATATTGGTAACTATCTTGGTTTAACCGTTGAAACCATCAGTCGTTTACTTGGTCGTTTCCAAAAACTGGGTGTACTCTCTGTTCAAGGTAAATACATTACGATTAATGATATTAATGCCTTGATTGATTTAACCGGTGTACATAAAACCAAAATCCAATTAGCAGAATAATTTAAAAGCGTGAGTTTTCACGCTTTTTTAACATTTGAAACAAAAAAACTTGCACGAGATCACTTTTTTGATAATCGGTTCTTGTCATCGTTTAAAATCTTTTCTATCCTATTGATATCTCATATCTTGGAGGTTTTATGAAATTTAATAATATTCTTGTTGTACTCAATCCTGATAACGAAAAACAATATGCTCTAGCTCGTGCCGTTCGTCTTGTTAAAGAACAGCAAAATGAAACAAAGGTAAAAATCACCACCCTTTTGAGTGTTTATGACTTATCGTATGAGATGTCAGCCCTTCTTTCTTCTGAAGAACGCAGCGAAATGCATAAAACAGCCGTTGAACAACAACGTCAAGCTGTGCAATTTTATTTAGATAAATATGCTGATCCGGCAATTGAGTTTGAATCTCACATTGTATGGAGCAGCAATGAAGCGGATGCAATTCGTGAAGAAGTTGAAAAAAATCAATACGACCTCGTTGTGAAATACACTAAAGATGAAGAAAGTTTCACTTCATTGATTTTCACACCAGTAGATTGGCAATTGTTACGTAAATGTCCAATCCCTGTATTGATGGTACGTGATGGCGATTGGAAACACCAACGCCGTATTTTAGTCGCTGTTAATGTATCGGGTGAACAAGAATATCAAGATGAATTTAACCAAGAGTTAGTTTCAACAGGAATGAGTTTAGCAGAGAACTTAAACCGTGGTAACGTACATTTAGTGGCAGCCTACCCTGTTGCGCCAATTAATATGGCGATTGATTTACCTGAATTTAATACTTCAGGTTATGAAAATGGCATTCGTGGTCAGCACCTCATCAATATGAAAGCCTTACGTCAAAAATTTGGTATTGATGAAGATCATACCCATGTACGCGAAGGTTTCCCTGAAGAAGTAATTCCTGAAGTGGCGAAAGAAATTGAAGCTGAATTAGTGATTTTAGGCACAGTGGGAAGAACGGGTTTATCTGCAGCGTTATTAGGTAATACGGCTGAACATGTAGTTAGTAAATTAAGCTGCAATTTATTAGCCATTAAACCATCTAAAAAATAAGCCTATTTAGCTTTTTATTTAAAACAAGTGCGGTCAGAAAAACAATCGTTTTATTAACCGCACTTTTTTGTTAAAAAAATGTGAAGTCCCTCACAAAATCAACTTTTTTCATTCGTCTCATCATTTCTTTTTCGTTATACTCGTCCGCCCTATCGAAAACTTTCTATAAATTGATTTATTGATTAAAAAGGAAAGACAATGAAAAAAACATTAATTGTAGCACTACTTGGCTTCTCTGCGCTCGCGCAAGCCCATGAAGTTTGGGTTGCAACACCGGCACAACTAGCTTCTAATAGCGTTTTAAAAGCTGATTTAGCTTATGGTGACTACCCTTACGTTGAAAAAATTCCTGAAAAACGTCTCGCTATTTTTCCACCGATGGAACTCATCAATCAAGATGGTGAAATGCAAACATTAGTACAAAAAGGTGAAAACTACCAATATCAATCAGAAAAACCGTTAAAAGACGGTTCATATTGGGTAACAGCGACTTATAAACCAACTTTCTGGTCACAAAACAATGAAGGTTGGAAAATGGATAACTTACAAGGCACACCAAATGCATTCTATTGCGAACAAACTCAAATGTTTGGTAAAGCCTTTACTGTAGTGGGCAAAAAACCATTAAATGCAGATATGGCAATGACACGCCTCGGCTTACCACTTGAAATCGTGCCACTTAAAGATCCGAAAACAATTAAAGCGGGCGAAGCTTTCCCTGTTCAGATTTTCTATAAAGATCAACCTCTTGCGGGTGAAACGATTATCGCAACCTCTGATACATTTGTTATAAAAGATATGGAAGCGGCAACATCTCACCGTGAACCGCAAGCCTTTTCTGGTAAAACAGACAAAGAAGGTAAAGTTAACTTTATTCCATTAATTGAAGGTGTTTGGAAACTTAAAGTGATTCATAAAGAACCATTTGAAGATCAAAAAGTTTGTCAACATTCAGCGAATTACGCGACGTTAATTCTCCCAGTTGGTAAAACTAGAGCTAAACTCCCACCAAAACCAGAACATCACCATTAATCATAAAAAAAGTGCGGTCAAATTTAACCGCACTTTTTTAATATGTTCTTAACGCTGGAGGTTGGTAATGCTCAATAAAGGTTTCGATTTCTTGAAGATCATTCGAGAATAAAATCTTCTCAAAATCACCTTGAGTAAAGAAGCCTTCTTTTACCATATGGCTAAAAAAGGACTTTAGTGAATCAAAATACCCCTTTTCATTAAACAGAATACAAGGATTGTTATTTTTTCCAATTCTCGCCCAAGAAATCACTTCAGCAATCTCTTCCAAAGTGCCAGGTCCGCCAGGCAAAGCAATATAAGCATCGCCAAGCTCAACCATTTTATTTTTTCGCTCAGACATGCTTTCAACAACCACGGTCTTGGTCAAATTAGGATGTGAAACTTCTCTGTCTTGTAAAAATTGAGGAATAATGCCAATTACCTTGCCTTGATGAGCAAGCACTGTATCCGCAACTACGCCCATTAATCCCAATTTCCCGCCACCATAAACTAAAGTATGTTGACCATCAGCAATCCATTTCCCTAATTTTTTTGCGGCAGCCTGATAGGCAGAATCATTACCTAAACTCGCACCGCAATAAACCGTGATGTTCATCCTACTTTTTCCGTTCTACCCATTTCCCATCAATATAATCCACAATCCATTTTGTGGCTTTGCCATTCTTTTCAGATGTCACATATTGATGTTTTTCTTTACGGCTAAAGCGGATAATAGCTTCATTACCCTCAGGGTCTTTTTGTGGCGCATCCGCTAAATAGCGTAATTTTTCCGGTAAACGATCACGATAAAGCGCTAATTCAGCCACTTTTGCTGGTCGTGTTTCACGTGATTTCGGGAAGTTATGTGCAGACATAAACACGCCACTTGCACCATCACGTAGTACAAAATACGCATCAGATTTTTCACATTTCAGTTCAGGGAAATGAACCGGCTCTTCTTTTGGCGGTGCAACCTCGCCGTTTTTCAAAATCTTACGGGTATTATCACAGCTGGTACAGCCCATATATTTACCAAAACGACCGAGTTTTAAGTGCATATCTGAACCACACTTATCACATTCTACAATCGGACCATCATAGCCTTTAATTTTGAATTGGCCTTGTTCAACCAAATAACCATCACAATTCGGATTGTTACCACAAATATGTAATTTACGATGTGGGTCGATGATATAGCTATCCATCGCCGTGCCACATTTCGGACAACGTTTACGATCCATTAAGGCTTTGGTCTCAGAAGCCTCATCCAATACGTTTAGTAACTCTGCTTCTGGGATGAGATTAATCGTTGTTTTACAACGCTCTTTTGGTGGTAATGCATAACCAGAACAACCAAGGAAGACACCTGTACTTGCTGTGCGAATTGCCATTTTGCGGCCACAAGTTGGGCAATCAATATCGGTGAGTACAAGGCTATTCGGCTTCATTCCACCTTCTAACTCATCTAATTCAGCCTTAGAAAGTTGGGTAGAAAAATCTTTGAAGAATTGATTTAACTCAGCTTTCCAATTTTTCTCACCGGATGCAATTTGGTCTAGCACGTTTTCCATGTTGGCAGTGAAATCGTAGCTCATCAAATCAGTAAAAGATTGATTTAAGCGATCAGTAACGATTTCACCCATTTTCTCGGCGTAGAAACGGCGATTTTCAATGCGTACATAACCACGTTCTTGAATAGTCGAAATAATTGCCGCATAAGTCGAAGGACGACCAATACCACGTTTCTCCAATTCTTTAACCAATGCAGCTTCAGTAAAACGAGCGGGCGGTTTGGTAAAGTGTTGGCTTGGCGAAACCGTTTTTAGTGCTAATGTTTCGTTCAAACTCACAGCCGGTAAAATTTGGTCTTCTGGATTTTTACCTAATTGTGGCAAGACTTTTGTCCAACCATCAAAGCGTAAAATACGGCCTTTGGCTTTCAATTCATAATCGCCAGCCATTACGGTAACCGTTGTACTGTCATATTGTGCAGCCGGCATTTGACAAGCCACAAATTGACGCCAGATTAAATCATACAAACGCACCGCATCTTTATCCATGCCACTTAAATGATCTGCAAGCAGTTTGACATCAGAAGGACGAATGGCTTCGTGTGCTTCTTGTGCGTTTTCTTTACTGGAATAGAAATTCGGTTTAGCGGGCAAATAATCTTTACCGAAATGGCTTTCGATATAAGAACGCGCCATATTTAATGCATCTTGGCTCAAGTTGGTGGAGTCAGTACGCATATAAGTGATGTAACCAGCTTCGTATAAACGTTGTGCCAACATCATGGTTTTCTTCACCCCAAAACCTAAACGCGTGCTTGCAGTTTGTTGTAAGGTTGAAGTAATAAATGGGGCTCTTGGTTTAGAACCTGTTGGTTTTGTTTCTAAATCTGTGACAACGTAATGTGATTTATTTAAGAAATCGACCGCACTTTGAGCTTCTTTTTCATTTTTCGGCTCAAATTTCTTGCCTTTATATTGCACCACATCCAAACGTAAGTCTTCTTTCTTGCTCGTTTGGGTTAGCGCTTCAATTTCCCAAAACTCTTCCGGTTGGAATGCTTTAATTTCACGTTCACGCTCTACCACCAATTTCACGGCAACAGATTGCACACGTCCTGCAGATAAACCACGTGCCACTTTCTTCCATAATAATGGCGACACCATAAAGCCTACCACGCGGTCTAAGAAACGACGGGTTTGCTGAGCATTAACCTGGTCCATATTAATGTGAGCAGGATGCTGGAATGCTTTTTCGATTGCTTTCTTCGTAATCTCATTAAATACAACGCGGCTAAAACGACTATCATCGCCACCGATAACTTCACGTAAATGCCACGCGATAGCCTCTCCTTCTCTATCCAAGTCGGTTGCGAGATAAACATGATCGGATTTTTTAGCAAGGGATTTTAATTCAGCTACCACTTTTTCTTTGCCAGGTAGAATTTGGTAATTAGCTTTCCAATCATTATAAGGATCTATCCCCATACGTTTCACTAAGGCAGCACGATCTTTTTCTGCTTTAATTTTGTTTTTTTCTTCCGCACTTAATCCTTTAGTGGAAACCGGTTTAGCCTTCTCACCAGTGCTACTTCCTGCAGTAGGCAAATCACAAATATGCCCTACGCTGGATTTCACCACATACTGGCTACCTAAATATTTATTGATGGTTTTCGCTTTGGCTGGCGACTCCACAATCACTAAAGATTTGCTCATTTGCTTACCTAAAATATAACTAGAATTCTGTAAAATTGGCGATATACTGCAAACTTACGCCGATAAAATCAAGCTTTTTTTCAAAAAGGATTTATAAATGGATAAACTCAATGCAATTTCGGTTTTCTGTAAAGTGATCGAAACGCAAAGTTTTACACAAGCCGCAAATCAACAGAATATTTCTGTGGCGATGGCGAGTAAATTAGTTTCACAATTAGAAGAACATTTAAAAACGCGATTATTACAACGTACAACACGAAAAATTGTGCCAACTGAAGCCGGTATGCTTTATTACCAACGTTGCCAAGCCATTCTATTAGATTTAAACGAGGCTGACTCTAGCATCAGTAATATGACAACGAGCTTACAAGGTAATTTATTAATCTCTGTACCACGTGATTTTGGCTTACTTTATATTTCGCCTAATTTACCTAAATTTATTGAGCTTCATCCCAATTTACACGTAGAAATTGAATTTGAAGACAAGCGTGTTGATCTTGTCGCTGAGGGCTATGACTTAGCATTACGTATCGGCTATATGCAAGATAGCTCACTTGTTGCACGTAAAATTAGCAGCTCCCCGATGCATTTTGTTGCTTCGCCAAGTTATTTAGAGTCGCGGGGCACACCGCTTACACCTGATGATTTAGAATATCACCAAGGTTTACTTTATAAATCATCGTTAAATCAAGTGAATTGGCAATCAACAAAAACCAATCAAATTCAACGTTATAAAATTCAATCTAAAGTAGTTTCTAATAATGGTATGGCATTGTTAGAAATGACGAAAGCGGGCTTGGGCATCAGCAACTCACCTGGTTTCTTTGTAAAAGAAGCGCTTGTTTCAGGTGAATTAGTTGAAATTTTGTCTGAATATAAACAAAAACCTTTAGATATTTATGTGGTTTACCCAAATCGTCGTCATTTACCCGCTAAAGTTCGCGCATTTATTGAATTTCTAGCGAGTCTCGGTTTGTCTGAGAATAGTCAAATATAAAAAATAAGGGCGAATTTAACCGCCCTTTATTATTCAAATAATGTCCAAATCGGTTTTACCTCTTCAGGTAAAAACAAATTCTTTCCTAATTCAATCCATCCGCAAGGAAAATGAAAGTCTGACCCTAAAGAAGCAGCTAAGTCATATTCATTGGCTAAACGCGCAAGATATTGACGCTGATCTTTGGTCTGTCCACTATCTGCGACTTCCATGCCATCTCCGCCCCATTGTTTAAAATCAACAATTAATCGACGAATCCATTTTCCTGTCATGTTATAGCGCATAGGATGAGCAATGACAGCAACACCACCTGCTGCATGAATCGTATCAATTGCCGTTGGAATATCCACCCATTCAGCTTTGACAAAACACGATTTTCCACCGCCAAGATAACGCTTAAAGGCTTGCCCATCATTTGAAACCTTTCCGATTTGTACCAAATAACGCGCATAATGCGCACGAGTTACCTCCCCGTTTGCTAACGCTTTTGCGCCTTCATAGGCATTGGGGACGCCTGCTTTTTCTAATTTATGGCCAATTTCGACTGCTCTTTTTTCTCTCAGTGATTTTTGTTCAGCTAAAAGTGCGGTCATTTTAGGATGTGTTTTATCAAAATTTAATCCAACAATATGGATGCCACGACCTTCCCAATTCGTTGAAATTTCCACGCCATTAATTAGCTCAATACCTAATTTATCGGCTTCAATTTTGGCTTCATCAATGCCCATTACAGTGTCGTGATCACATAAAGCGAGCACATTGACACCTTGTTCATGAGCTCGTTGCACAAGCTCTGTAGGCGTTAAAACACCATCTGAAGCCGTACTATGGCAATGTAAATCATATTTTTTTGTCATTTATTTAATCGCTTTCACTAATTCTTTAACTAAGCTTGGACCGTGATAAATCAAACCCGAATAAACTTGTAACAATTCTGCACCCGCTTCAATTTTCTCTTGTGCGTTTTGTACACCATCAATGCCACCACTCCCAATAATCGGAATTTGACCTTTCAGCTCTTGATGCAATCTTCGAATAATTTCTGTACTTTTTTGCTGTAACGGTTTTCCACTTAAGCCGCCTTGTTGTTC
>CAJLFU010000013.1 GCA_905205995.1 uncultured Haemophilus sp.
CCACTTGTAAGCCATCGTTACCAATTTTCACGATACCTTTTGCGCCAAGAGACTTAAGCTGTTCTTCATTAATTTTGTGTTGGTCCACTAAGCTTAAACGTAAGCGAGTGATACAAGCATCAATATTTTTGAAGTTATCAGCACCACCTAAAGCATCAATAAATTTGACCGCTCTTTCTTCACGAGATTGGCTCGCTGCTGGTTGTGCTGCAGTGGTTTCTTCTGCTTCTTCTGTACGACCTAATGTTTTTAAGTTGAAAGCTTTAATTGCAAAACGGAATACGGCATAGTAAATCACGAAGAATACTAAGCCTTGTACGATGAGCATATACCATTCAACGGCTAATGGGTTGCGTGATGAAAGTACCATATCCACGAGACCCGCACTGAAACCGAAGCCTGCGATCCAATGCATTGTTGCGGCGATAAAGACAGAAATACCGGTTAATACAGCGTGGATGAAGTAAAGCACTGGCGCAACAAACATGAAAGAGAATTCTAATGGTTCAGTGATACCAGTGAAGAATGAGGCAAACGCACCCGCAAGCATGATTGATGCCACTTTAGTTCTTTGGCTTGGTTTAGCGCTGAGATAAATCGCTAATGCGGCACCCGGTAAACCGAACATCATGACAGGGAAGAAACCGGCTTGATACATACCGGTTACACCAACCGTTGCAGTGCCTTCAGCAAGTGATTTAGCACCACCTAAGAAGTTTGGAATGTCATTGATGCCTGCAACGTCAAACCAGAATACAGAGTTCAATGCATGGTGTAAGCCAACAGGAATGAGTAAACGGTTGAAGAAACCGTAAAGACCAGCACCGACCGCGCCTAAATCTTTAATGCTTTCACCGAATGACACTAAACCGCCGAAAATATATGGCCAGATGTAAAGTAATACGAAGCTGATGAACATCATGACAAAGGAAACGACGATTGGCACAAGGCGTTTTCCGCTAAAGAAGGAAAGCGCTTTTGGCAATTCTACTTGATAGAAACGGTTATAAAGTTCAGCCGAAATCACCCCGATCAAAATCCCAATAAATTGGTTATTGATTTTCCCGAAGGCGGCGGGCACTTCACTTACATCGATATGTTGTAGCTGAGCAACACTGCCAGGTGAAAGTAGAGTGGTTACCACATAGTAACCCACTAAACCTGAAAGTGCAGCAGAACCATGTTTGTCCTTAGATAAACCGAAAGCAACGCCAACGGCAAAAAGCAGACCCATGTTATCAATGATAGCACCGCCTGATTTAATTAAAAATGCAGCAAGTTGACTGTTCGCTCCCCAGCCATCTGGGTCAAGCCAATAACCAATACCCATCAGTACAGCCGCTGCTGGTAAGACAGCAACAGGTACCATTAAGGCTTGCCCAATTTTTTGCGCATAACCTAACACATTCATTTTTTTCTCCTATTTATAGCAATGAAGTATTACTTCATATTCTAAAGTAAAAAAAAATATTTTGTATAAATGTGATGACTTTATCTCAAAATTGAGAAGCCGATCACAAATTTTGAAATTACACTTCAAAAATATTTTTTTTATGGTGCAAGATTTGCTGTGTTTTACTATAATGCTCAGAAAGCCAAAAAGGAAACCAAGTGTTACTGTCTAATGTAGGAGTTTATATGTCGAAATTATCACATAATGAAGTCTTAGATAAAATCAAATTTGGTCTTATTGCTTCTTGTCAGCCTGTGGATGACGGCCCGATGGATAAACCAGAAATCGTGGCAGCCATGGCACAGGCTTCTGTTGCTGGTGGCGCTGCCGGATTGCGTATCGAGGGCATAGAAAATCTTAAAGCAACACGCCCTACTGTGAATGTACCGATTATTGGTATTGTGAAACGTGATTTACATGATAGCCCTGTACGAATTACCCCATTTTTGCATGATATTGAAGATTTAGCGAAAGCCGGTGCAGATATTATCGCCGTGGATGGGACAAATCGTCCTAGACCAGTAGATATTGAAAGTGCGGTCAAAAAAATCCACGAATTAGGTTGTTTGGCCATGGCAGATTGTTCGAATTTAGAAGAAGGCTTGTACTGTCAAAAACTGGGTTTTGATATTGTGGGCAGTACGATGTCTGGCTATACAGGTGGCACTGTGCCGGAAGATCCTGATTATCAATTAGTTAAAGATTTGAAAGCAGCAGGTTGTCGAGTCATGGCGGAAGGACGTTATAACACCCCTGAGTTGGCGAAAACGGCAATTGAAATTGGTGCTTATTGTGTGACAGTTGGTTCTGCATTAACTCGCTTAGAGCATATTGTAAGCTGGTTTGCACAAGCCATTCATTCAGCGAAAAAATAAAGGAAGAAGATATGTCATTAACAGTGGATAGTGGTCAGACATTACAGCGTTGTTTGGCATTAGATATTGGTGGCACGAAAATCGCTTCTGCTATAGTGAAAAATGGTGAGATTCAACAACGAAAACAGATTTCCACGCCACAAGATGATGCTGCGCAAGCCATGCATCAAACCCTTGCTCAGTTGTTAAAAGAATATGAAGGGCAGTTTGATTATGTCGCCGTTGCTTCAACGGGCATTATTAATCAAGGCATTCTGACTGCACTTAACCCTAAAAATTTGGGTGGATTAGCCCAGTTCCCATTAAAAGACAGTATTGCTCAGCATACTGATAAACCGATTGGCTTACTTAATGATGTGCAAGCTGCAGCCTATGCCGAGTATCAATTACAAAATCCTAATGATGTTCAAAACTTTACCTTTATTACGGTTTCCACAGGCGTCGGGGGCGGTTTAATTTTGAATCATCGTTTACTTACTGAGCCAAATGGCATTGCAGGGCATATTGGTCATACTTTAGCCGATCCTAATGGTCCTATTTGCGGCTGTGGCCGCCGTGGCTGTGTTGAAGCCATTGCATCAGGTCGAGCTATTGAAGCAGTTTCTTCTCAATGGGATGATCCTTGTGATCCGAAAGAAGTTTTTGCGCGTTTCCGTCAAAATGATGAAAAAGCAACCGCACTTGTGACTCGTTCAGCTCAAGCCATTGCGAATTTAATTGCGGATTTGAAGATTGGATTAGACATGCAAAAAGTCGTGGTTGGCGGTAGCGTAGGGTTGGCAGAAGGCTATTTACCGTTAGTTCAATCTTTATTAAGTGAACTTCCCGCTGTTTATCATTGCGAATTAGAAAGTGCTCAATTTGGACAAGATGCAGGCTTGATTGGGGCTGCTTATTGGGTAAAAGATTGCTTATTACAAGCAAAAAATACGGGAGTGGTTTATGGCTAAAAACGGCAATATTTTAAATACCATTAGCTCGTTGTATCGTAGTTTAACGAAGACTGAAAAGAAAATTGCGGATGCGATTTTATTGAACCCCGATCTTGCGGTACAAGCTCCTTTAGCTGAAATTGCCGCCCATTTAGAAGTGGGGGAGGCGACCTTTGTGCGTTTTTGCCGTACTCTCGGCTTTAAAGGCTTCAGTGATTTTAAATTGGAATTATCCATCGAGCTTGCCACAAAAGATGGCAAAGATAACACCGTATTAGATTCTGATATTACCGATTCTGACAACTCATTGAATATTGCGCATAAGCTGAAATCTGCCATCAATAACGTGATGGATGAAACCATTAATTTATTAGATTTTGAGCAGTTGGAAGAAGCAGTAAAAGCCATTCAGCAAGCGAATCGTGTTTTCTTATTTGGTGTGGGGACATCCGGTATTACCGCGGAAGATGCCAAAAATAAACTGATGCGTATCGGTGTGCAAGTGGATGCGACAGGTAACAACCATTTTATGTATATGCAGGCATCTTTATTGACTAAAAAGGATGTGGCAATTGGTTTGAGTCATTCTGGTTATTCTCAAGAAACTACTCATACCATGAAAATCGCCAAAGAAAATGGTGCCAAAACCATTGCGATTACGCACAGTTTGCGTTCACCCATCACAGAATATGCCGATCTTGTTTTAGTGAATGGGAATAAGCAAGGTAAGCTACAAGGCGACTCTATCGGCACGAAGATTGCTCAATTATTCGTATTAGATTTGATTTACGCTTTATTGGTACAGGCATCACAGGAAAGTGCGGTCAAAATAAAGCAAAAAACATTAAATGTCATTTTAGAACAACGTATCAAATAGGAGAGAAAAATGCGTAACTTAAAAGGTATTTTTAGTGCGTTATTAGTATCATTCAATGAAGATGGCTCTATCAATGAAAAAGGTTTGCGTGAAATTATTCGCTATAACATTGATAAGATGAAAATTGATGGTTTATATGTAGGCGGTTCAACAGGTGAAAACTTCATGCTTTCTACGGAAGAGAAAAAACAAATTTTCCGTATTGCGAAAGATGAAGCAAAAGACCAAGTCGCGCTAATCGCACAAGTGGGTAGTGTGAACTTACATGAAGCAGTGGAATTAGGTAAATATGCAACCGAATTAGGCTATGACAGTCTTTCTGCAGTAACCCCGTTCTACTATAAATTCAGCTTCCCTGAAATCAAACATTACTATGACACTATCATTGCTGAAACAGGCAATAACATGATCGTGTACTCAATTCCGTTCTTAACAGGCGTGAATATGGGTATTGAGCAATTCGGCGAACTTTATAAAAACCCGAAAGTGCTTGGTGTGAAATTTACCGCTGGAGATTTCTATCTATTAGAACGCTTGAAAAAAGCTTATCCAAACCACCTAATTTGGGCTGGTTTTGATGAAATGATGGTGCCAGCTGTATCTCTTGGTGTAGATGGTGCGATCGGTAGTACATTCAACGTAAACGGTGTGCGTGCAAGACAAATCTTTGAATTAACCAAACAAGGTAAATTGGCTGATGCGCTTCAAGTTCAACATGTGACCAATGACCTTATCGAAGGCATTTTAGCGAATGGCTTATATCTCACCATCAAAGAGTTATTGAAACTAGATGGTGTGGATGCAGGTTATTGCCGTGAGCCAATGACAGCGAAAGCAACACCAGAGCAATTAGCGAAAGCGAAAGAGTTAAAAGCAAAATATTTATAAATTAATGGAAAAGTGACCGCACTTACTTCTTTCCTCCCCCTATAGCGGGGAGGAAAGAATGTCAGTGTGGTACTGATAAGGAAGGTTATTATGCGTCTCATTCCTCTGAACAATGAACAACAAGTTAGCCGTTGGGCGGCGCGTCATATTGCTGATCGAATTAATCATTTTAAACCTACAGCAGAACGTCCTTTTGTATTAGGTTTACCAACAGGCAGTACACCACTTAAGACCTATCAAGAATTGATTAAATTAAATCAAGCCGGAGAAGTGAGCTTTAAACATGTGGTGACCTTCAATATGGATGAATATGTGGGTTTACCAAAAGAACATCCAGAAAGTTATCACAGTTTTATGCATAATAATTTCTTCAATCATATTGATATTCAACCGCAAAATATCAATATTTTGAATGGTAACACCGATGACCATGATGAAGAATGTCGTCGTTATGAAGAAAAAATTAAATCTTACGGCAAAATTCATTTATTTATGGGCGGCGTAGGCGTAGATGGTCATATTGCCTTTAACGAACCTGCGTCTTCTTTAAGCTCGCGTACCCGTATTAAAACCTTAACGCCTGATACCATTATCGCGAATTCTCGTTTCTTTAATAACGATGTAAATCAAGTACCAAAATATGCTTTAACAATCGGCGTGGGTACATTACTTGATGCAGAAGAAGTGATGATTCTAGCAACTGGCCATAATAAAGCCTTAGCTGTGCAAGCTGCGGTAGAAGGCGGTATTAATCACCTTTGGACGGTAAGTGCCTTGCAGCTCCATCGCCATTTTGTTTTAGTATGTGATGAGCCTGCACTGCAAGAATTAAAAGTGAAAACAGTGAAATATTTTACTGAATTGGAAGGTCGTGCGATTCATAGTGTGTTATAAGTGCGGTTAATTTTAATTTGATTTTAGGAAGGTATGATGAAGTATGCATTAATTAACAGTGTAATCTACACCAAAAATGAGGTGTTAAGAGATTATGCGGTGGTTATTGAAGGGGAATATATTCAATCCGTTATTCCACAAAACGAATTAGAAAGTGGGATTAAAACCATTGATTTAAAAGGGCATAATCTCACAGCCGGCTTTATTGATCTGCAATTAAATGGCTGCGGTGGCGTGATGTTTAACGATCAAACAAGCGTAGAAACATTAGAAATCATGCAAGCCACTAACTTGAAATCAGGCTGTACTAGTTTCTTACCAACGTTTATTACTGCACCAGATGAAGATATCAAATATGCAGTAAATATCATGCGTGAGTATTTGAATAAGCATAAAAATCAAGCGCTTGGCTTACACATCGAAGGACCTTATTTGAGTCTAGAGAAAAAAGGCGTACATCGCCCGGAATATATTCGTGAAGCGACGCCAGAGATGAAAGATTTCTTATGTGATAATGCGGATGTCATCACCAAACTTACCATTGCTGCTGAAAACCCAACGGTGCAATATATTCCTGATTTTGTGAAAGCAGGCATTATCGTGTCTATTGGTCATTCTAATGCGACTTATGAAGTGGCGAAAGCTGCCTTTCATAAAGGTGCGACTTTTGCTACTCACTTACACAATGCCATGTCGCCGATCAGCTCAGGACGTGCGATGGGTGTAGTTGGCGCGGTATTAGACTCCGATGTTTACACTGGCATTATTGTAGATGGCGTGCATGTGAATTTTGGTAATGTTCGTTTAGATAAGAAAGCGAAAGGTGACAAACTTTGTATTGTGACCGATTCTATTGCAGCTGCAGGTGCGCCACCTGAATTGGAAACCTTCACTTTTGTAGGAAAACCGATTTATGTGAAAGACGGTCGTTGCTACGACGCAAATGGTACGATTGCAGGTGCATCAATTACCATGATGGAATCCATTAAAAATGCGGTGGAATATGTGGAAATTCCATTAGCAGAAGCAATTCGTATGAGTAACCTTTACCCAGCAAGAGCGATTGGTGTAGATGATCGTTTAGGCTCTGTTGAAGCAGGTAAGATAGCAAACTTAGCGGTATTCACAAAAGATTATGACGTGATTGGTACCGTATTAAACGGCGAATGGAAACCAAACTAAAGTGCGGTCAAAAATTGTATTGTTTTAAACGTAATCCGATCCTTAAACAGATCGGATTATTTTTTATGACTGTAGTTCGGTGATCTTACCGGTATCCACTTGGAACAATTTTCCTTTTCCCACTTGCATTTCTTTGAGTTGGCCTTGAGTGATTGCAGTAACAAAGACTTGAGAACCGCTTTGTTGCAAGCGTTTCGCAAGTAGGGCTCGTTTATGTTGATCCAACTCTGAGGCAAAGTCATCAATCAGAAAGATGCAATGACGCTGTTTTTGAATCATTAAATGTTCACCCTGGGCTAAGCGTAGTGCACACATCAATAATTTTAATTGACCGCGAGAGAGCACATCTTCTACCGGTAATCCATTTGCTTTAAAACGGAAGTCCGCTTTTTGTGGGCCTGAAACCGTATAACCAATGGCTTTGTCTCGCTCAAAGTTTTGAGCCAGTAATTCACCATATTCTGTCTCTTTCTCCCAGCCTTGATGAAAGCTAACAGTAATCTCTAATTCGGGTAAAAATAACTGGCAGGTTTTTTCAATTTCTGGACGTAAGGCTTCAGCGTATTCAGCTCGCCAATCACTCACTTGGTGGGCTAATTTAGCTAATTCAATATCCCATATTTTTATTGCAGAATAAGGCTGATTTTGACTTAGTGCAGCATTCCGTTGTTTTAGTAAACGGTTTAATGCGACCCAAGAGGAATGGAAACTATTATGGTGGTGGAATAAGCCCCAATCTAAAAATGCACGTCGAAAACTAGGTCCGCCATTTAATAGGGTAAGTCCTTCTGGCGTAATTAATTGCATCGGTAAAAGGTGAGCGAGATCGGCAATTTTATTACCGTCTTCACCATTTATTTTTGCGATGGTATTACCTTGACGAAGTTTTTGTAAGCCAACAGACCATTGATGCTGACTTTCTTGAATTTGGCCAAAAAGCGTGAAATGAGGTTCGTCGTAAGAAATGATGCGATTTGCGACCGCACTTTTGAAAGAGCGCCCATGTCCAAGATAAAAAATCGCCTCTAATAAGCTCGTTTTTCCGCTGCCGTTGTTGCCGACTAAAAAGTTAAAGCCGTGATCAAATTCAAGATCCACGGCATTTAAATTTCTAAATTTTTCAACAATTAAGCGGGAAATGGCCATTATTCTTAGAGGCGCATTGGCATAATGACGTATTCTGCGCTTGCATCTTCGCTGTTTTCAATTAAGCAGCTTGATGACGCATCAGTGAGGCGAATACGTACTTGTTGGCATTTTAAGGCGTTCAATACATCTAAAATGTAAGTCACATTAAAGCCCACTTCCATTTCTTCACCTTGATAATTCACATCCACGATTTCTTCTGCCACTTCGTGTTCAGGGTTAGATGCGGTAATTTTAAGTTGGTTTTCACTTAAGTTTAAACGAACGCTACGTACACGTTCATTTGAAAGGATAGAAGCACGTACAAAAGCTTGTTTTAAGGTTTCCCAGTTACCTTCTACGATACGAGTTGCATTACGTGGTAATACACGACGGTAATCAGGGAAACGACCATCAATGAGTTTTGAGGTAAACACAATGTGGTTTAAGTGGATACGAAGATTATTCGTGCCGATTTGCAAACGAGCAAGTTCGTCACTGCTTTCTAATAAGCGATTCAGTTCTAATACACCTTTACGAGGGAGAATAACTGAATGAGTTTGCAGATCTTGATCTAATTCGATCGTGCAAACCGCAAGACGGTGACCGTCAGTGGCAACAGTACGTAATAAATTACCTTCTGTTTCAAATTTCATGCCGTTTAAGAAATAACGAGCATCCTGGTTTGCCATTGAAAATTGGGTTGCTTCAATTAAGCGACGCAAGGTGCTTTGCGGTAAGGCAAAATCCACTTCAGATTGCCAATCCGTTAGATTTGGATATTCTTCAGCAGGCAGAGTAGTGAGATTAAACTTACTGCGGCCTGATTCTACAATGGCGCGATCTTCTTCAAAGGTAACTGTAATTTCAAATTCATCTGATAGCGTGCGGCAAATATCTAAGAATTTTTTAGCCGGAATGGTGAAAGCGCCATCTGCGGTTGAAGACGAAAGTTGAGTATAGCTAGAAAGCTCAACTTCAAGGTCTGTACCTGTAATAGTTAAACGGTTATCTTCAATTTGTAATAACACGTTATTTAATACAGGAATATTCGGACGATTGCTTAATACGCCACAAACTTGCTGTAAGGGTTTTAATAGATTTTCTCTTGAAATGCTAAATTGCATCATGGGCTCCTTATGCAGATAATGTGCGAATTAAATTCGCCCAATCTTCTTGAATACTGCTGTCTTTTTCACGGAATTTTGGCACTTCACGACAGGCATTTAAGACTGTCGTGTGATCGCGTTCAAAGGCTCGGCCAATTTCCGGTAAGCTTTTATTGGTTAATTCTTTTGCTAATGCCATCGCAACTTGGCGTGGGCGAGTGACTGATCTTGCTCTGCTTTTTGATTTTAAATCTGCCACTTTAATTCGATAGTATTCTGCCACGACTTTTTGAATGTTTTCAATGGTTACCAAACGTTCTTGTAAGGCAAGAATATCTTTTAATGTGTCACGGACAAAATCAATATCAATGTGACCACCTTTGAAGTCTTGCATCGCTTTCACACGGTTTAACGCACCTTCTAATTCACGAACATTCGTGCGTAAGCGTTGAGCAATAAAGAATGCCACCTCTTCTGGCAGTTCCATATGATGTTCTTCTGCTTTTTTCAGCAAAATCGCAACACGAGTTTCTAAATCAGGTGGTTCAATAGCAGTGGTTAAACCCCAGCCGAAACGAGATTTTAGGCGTTCTTCAATTTTCTCAATTTCTTTTGGATAGCGGTCAGAGGTCAAAATAATTTGACGGCCAGTTTCAAATAAATTATTGAAAATATGGAAAAATTCTTCTTGTGTTTTTTCTTTTTCAGCAAAGAATTGAATATCATCCACTAATAATGCATCAAGAGAACGATAGAATTTTTTGAATTGATCCATTTTATTATCACGCATTGCTTTTACCATGTGCTGCATAAAATTATTAGCATGGATATAAAGCACGAGGGCATTTGGTTTATTCGCTAAAATGCCATTACCGATTGCGTGTAATAAGTGGGTTTTACCTAAACCTGTCCCGCCATATAAAAAGAATGGGTTTGCCGTTGGTTCACCTGGTGCAAGAGCAAGTTTTTGACCTACGGCACGGGCGAGTTGGTTTGATTTACCTTCAACAAAGTTTTCAAATAAATGCTTACGATTTAGGTGTGATTCAAATTTGCTTGGTGCATCAGATTCTTGCTGAAAACTGACCGCACTTTCTTGATGATTAACTGTTTGAGTTGGGGCCGATTCAACAGCTTTTGGAGCAGGTTTTACCCCTTCTTTTACGATAATTTGTAAATTTGGATTTTTAGCAAGGGATTGGCAAATTTGATGAATTTGAGCCAAATAATGATTTTCCACCCAGCTTTTTACAAACATATTGGACGCATATAACACCACTTGATCTTGCGAGATTACATCCGCTTGTAGTGGGCGTAACCAAGTGCTGAGATCCATCGGAGAAACCTGATCTTGTAGTTGAGATAAGCAATCTTGCCATAGGGTAGAAAGGCTCACGATAAATTATCCTTATGTTATATGCATATAAAATAAAAGCCGCAAAAGTACGGTAAAAAATCGAAGAGAATTTTACAATAATTTAGGCAAAAGATCTTCTGTTGGTCATCAAAAAAAGACAAAAAGGTTGCTTGAGATTTTGCCCAAAATCCGTATAATCCCCACGATTTTAGAAGAAACGGAAGATTATTTCGGAATTTTCTCTTTTCTTATTTGACGAAAGCCCAATTTATGATTAAAATTGCGGTCTATTTTTTATAACCCTTGTTGTGTTTTGAATATCAAAACAGTAAACCATTTTGATTTAGGTAGATTACAATGAAACGTACATTTCAACCTTCTGTATTAAAACGTAGCCGTACTCACGGTTTCCGTGCTCGTATGGCAACTAAAAACGGCCGTCAAGTTTTAGCTCGTCGTCGTGCTAAAGGTCGTAAGAGTTTATCTGCATAATCACCATTTTTAGTGATTAAGTTAAACTTCTCTCGGGAGTTACGATTGTTAACTCCCACTCAATTCAAAAATGTCTTCGAACAACCGTTTCGAGCAAGCACCCCTGAAATTACCATTCTCGCACGCAAAAATAATCTTGAGCATCCACGCTTAGGTTTAACTGTGGCTAAAAAACATCTTAAACGAGCGCATGATCGTAATCGTATCAAACGTTTAGTTCGTGAAAGTTTTCGTTTATCTCAACATGATTTGCCTTCTTGTGACTTTGTCTTTGTGGCGAAACGTGGCATTGGTCAGCTTGATAATCAAACGTTTTTACAAACTTTGGATAAATTATGGGCACGTCACATTCGTTTGGCACAAAAATCCTTATCGCTTTAATTAAGTTTTATCAAGTAGCGATTAGCCCTTTAATTGGGCCCCGTTGTCGTTTTGTGCCAACCTGTTCTTGCTATGGTATTGAGGCGTTAAAAACACATGGATTGTTAAAAGGTAGTTGGCTTACGCTAAAACGTGTATTAAAATGTCACCCCTTAAGCGCCGGTGGATTCGATCCTGTTCCGCCGAAAAAGATTAATAATAACGATGAGAAAAAATAATGGACTCAAGACGTAGCCTATTAGTGCTTGCACTACTCTTTATTTCTTTCCTTGTTTATCAGCAATGGCAACTTGATAAAAATCCACCTGTTCAACAACAGACCACGGAACAAACAACAACCGCCTCTTCTGATGTACCGGCAAGTTCTTCTTCATCTGCCGAAGTAGTGGCAGACTCACAAACTAAAGGTCACATTATTACATTAGAAAATGATGTATTACGTTTGAAAGTGGATACATTAGGTGGTGATGTAATCAGTTCTGAATTATTAAAATATGATGCAGAATTAGGTTCAAAAGAACCTTTCGTCTTGTTAAAAGATACAAACGAGCATGTTTACATTGCACAAAGCGGCTTAATCGGTAAAAACGGGATCGATACAAAAGCAGGTCGTGCACAATATCAAGTTACGGGTGATAATTTCAAATTAGCAGAAGGTCAAAATGAACTTTCTGTACCATTAACATTTGAAAAAGATGGTGTCACTTATCGTAAAATCTTTGTATTAAAACGCGATAGCTATGATGTAGGTGTTAACTTTGAAATTGTGAACCAAAGTGGTAGCACAATTGAAGTTGAACCTTACGGCCAATTAAAACATACATTAGTTGAAAGCAGCGGTAACGTAGCAATGCCTACTTATACCGGTGGTGCATATTCTTCTTCTGAAACAAATTACAAAAAATACAGCTTCAGCGATATGAAAGACAAAAATCTTTCTATCGATACCAAAGCAGGTTGGGTTGCTATTTTACAACACTATTTCGTATCAGCTTGGATCCCAAATCAAGATGTAAATAACCAACTTTATAGTATTACAGACAGCAAAAATAACGTTGCGTCTATTGGTTATCGTGGTCCTGTGGTGTCTATTCCAGCGGGTGCAACAGAAACAATTACCAGCTCATTATGGACAGGTCCTAAATTACAAAACAAAATGGCTGAAGTGGCTAACCACTTAGACTTGACTGTCGATTACGGTTGGGCATGGTTTATCGCGAAACCATTATTCTGGTTATTAACGTTCATTCAAAGTATTGTATCTAACTGGGGGGTGGCAATTATTTGTGTAACCTTAGTGGTGAAAGCGATTTTATATCCGCTTACAAAAGCACAATACACTTCTATGGCGAAAATGCGTATGTTGCAACCGAAAATGCAAGAAATGCGCGAACGTTTTGGTGATGATCGCCAACGTATGAGCCAAGAAATGATGAAACTTTACAAAGAAGAAAAAGTGAATCCACTTGGCGGTTGTTTACCATTAATCCTTCAAATGCCAATTTTCATCGCATTATATTGGACGTTTATGGAAGCGGTTGAACTTCGCCATGCGCCATTCTTTGGTTGGATTCAAGATTTATCGGCACAAGACCCTTACTACATTCTCCCAATCTTAATGGGTGGATCAATGTTCTTGTTACAAAAAATGTCACCGACACCAGTTGCAGATCCAATGCAACAAAAAGTGATGAACTTCATGCCGTTGATCTTTATGTTCTTCTTCCTCTGGTTCCCGGCAGGTCTAGTACTTTACTGGTTAGTATCTAACTTAATCACTATCGTACAACAACAAATGATCTACCGTGGTTTAGAGAAAAAAGGGTTACATACCCGTAAAAAATAATCACTAACCGCACCTTCGGGTGCGGTTTTTACATATGTTAATAATGTTCAATACAAGACTAAAAGTCATTTTGTTATTTATTTTAATTGGGCTAATTATATATCCTACGTTTTCGGATAAGAGCCTACTTCCCGGTGCACGTCTTGATGTTTATGTTTCCCTTGCATTAAGCATTCTTCTTTTTTCTGTCATGATTTATTGGGAAGTGAAAAATGCCCTTTTAAAAAGAAAGGCAAAGCCTAAAAGAGCTTCCAATAAAAAGAAACCCAAAGAAAATATTTTTTATCACATACTCATGAAAGTATTGGGGTATATTATTATGTGTAGTGGTTTTTTTTGTTGCTTTTTCTTACTTTCAAACACTTTCTTAACTTTCTATGTTTCCATTTGGGGACAAGAAGAAAACTATATAGCCGAGGTTACTTATAAGCGTAAAAACAAATCGATATATAGTATTTATATTTCATCTAATCAATATGGAAATGAAAGATTTACTTCTAAAAAGGTTTATAATTCAGTAGAGAATGGGCAAATACTCCAAATTTATAAAAAAAGAACGAGCTCGGTCTCCTATATTGATGCATCTGAAGTAATTAAACTTAATGCTCTTTCCGATTAATTTTTCCTCAAGATAACCGCAATATTAGAGCGGTCAATTTTTAGTGAGTTTTTATGAAAGAAACAATCGTCGCACAAGCGACAGCGCCAGGACGTGGCGGTATTGGTATTTTGCGTGTATCCGGCCCAAAAGCGATTGAAGTTGCACAAGCGGTATTAGGTAAATGTCCTAAACCAAGAATGGCAGATTATTTAGCTTTTAAAGATGCTGATGGCACAGTATTAGATCAAGGCATTGCGCTTTATTTTAAATCGCCGAATTCCTTTACTGGTGAAGATGTATTGGAATTGCAAGGTCATGGTGGACAAGTGGTATTAGATTTGTTGCTAAAAAGAATCTTACAACTTGATGGTGTTCGTCTTGCGCGTCCAGGTGAATTTTCTGAACAGGCTTTTTTAAACGATAAATTAGATTTAGCCCAAGCTGAAGCCATTGCCGATTTGATTGATGCCACTTCGGAGCAAGCTGCTCGTTCAGCATTAAAATCACTACAAGGTGAATTTTCTAATAAAGTGAATCAGTTAGTGGATTCCGTGATTTATCTTCGTACTTATGTGGAAGCGTCGATTGATTTCCCCGATGAAGAAATTGACTTTTTGGCAGACGGTAAAATCGAAGCAAAATTACGAGAAATTATCACTCAGCTTGATTTAGTTCGTAGCGAAGCAAAACAAGGCTCGATTTTACGTGAAGGGATGAAAGTAGTGATTGCCGGTCGTCCAAATGCAGGTAAATCCAGTTTACTGAATGCTTTAGCGGGCAGAGAAGCCGCCATTGTGACAGATATTGCAGGAACAACACGCGATGTATTGCGTGAGCATATTCATATTGATGGCATGCCTTTACATATTATTGATACCGCAGGGCTTCGTGAAGCGACAGATGAAGTTGAACGTATCGGGATCTCGCGAGCCTGGACGGAGATTGAGCAAGCCGATCGTATTATCTTAATGTTAGACAGTAGCGATCCGGATAGCCAAAATATCGAAAAAGTGCGGTCAGAATTTTTATCAAAATTGCCAAATAATATGCCGGTGACTATCGTTCGTAATAAAGTAGATTTAAGTGGCGAGGCAGTTGGGCTAAAAGAAGAAAATGGAACAACGACCGTTTGCTTATCCGCCCAAACACATCAGGGTGTAGATTTATTGCGTGAGCATTTGAAACAGGCTATGGGATTCCAAACAGGGATGGAAGGGGGCTTTTTAGCGCGCCGTCGCCATCTTGATGCTTTAGAAAAAGCGGCTGAGCATTTACAAATTGGGTTAGTCCAATTAACCGAGTTTCATGCAGGTGAATTATTGGCGGAAGAACTTCGTTTAGTACAAGCTAACTTAAGTGAAATTACGGGGCAATTTACCTCAGATGATTTGCTCGGTAATATTTTCAGTTCTTTCTGTATTGGAAAATAAACTTTAGTTTATGACTTTTCATATGTTGTGGGTCATTGCTCTTGGTCTCTCGATGGATGCCTTTGCAGTTTCCATCTCTAAAGGCTTAGTAATGCGCGCTTTTCGATGGAAACAAGCATTAGCTATCGCATGCTGTTTTGGGCTATTTCAAGGCATCATGCCTGCGATAGGCTATGTTGTCGGACTGCAATTTAGTCAGATGATTCAAAATTGGGATCATTGGATTGCCTTTGTTTTACTTGCTCTCATCGGTGTGAATATGATTCGAGAAGGACTTAGCTCGGATGATGAACCCGCTCCCTCATTGATTAGTTTAAAACACTTGCTAACACTTGGTGTGGCAACGAGTATTGATGCGTTAGCCGTCGGTGTCTCTTTTGCTTTTCTTTCCGTGGACATTTTGTTGGCTGTCTTCATCATAGGTTTAACAACCTTTGTCATCTCTTTTATTGGCGTAAAGAGCGGTCATTTTTTAGGGAAAAAATTCAAAAGCAAAGCAGAGATTTTTGGTGGTTTAGTGTTATTAGTTATGGCTGTAAAAATCCTGCACGAACATGGTGTTTTTTAAGTGCGAATTTTCGCCTTTTAGATTATAATCTTACGAACTTTGTCTTTTTTAAAAGGGTAATAATTGAATGTTAATTGAAAAAATGCATGGCATCGCCCATAGTTTTATCGGAAAAGCGATCTTTGCTTTAATTCCAGTTTCATTTTTGATTGGTGGGATGTCGGGTTATCTGTATAGCAGCAATGATAGTTTTGCAGCAAAAGTAAATGGTGAAACAATCTCTCAACAAGATTTTTTAAATCGTTACAACCAAGAGTTTGAAGCGCGCGCACAACAAGAAGGCGAGAGTTTCTTAGCGAAAACTGACTCTGTGGAATTTGTGACAGCACTTCGTCAAAATTTAATTCAACGTTTAGTGGATCAAGAATTAATCCGTCAATATGCGAAAGAATTAAAATTAGGTGTAAGTGACGACATGATCAAACGTGCGATTGTAAGCGACCCTAACTTACAATCTAACGGTAAATTTGATAATACCCGTTATCAACAATTATTGACTCAAAATGGTTTAACGTCAGATACTTATGCAGCTATTTTACGTAATGCATTAACACTTGAACAAATGCAAAACGGTTTGGCTGACAGCGAATTTGTTGTGCCGGCTCAAGTAAAAGATAGTGCACAAACCTTTTTCCAAAAACGTATTGCTCGTCTTGCAACCCTTCCATTAGCTGATGAAGTGGCAAAACAAAAGGTTACAGAAGAAGAAATTAAAGCATACTACGATGCGAATGCGAAATCACTTGTTCAACCTGAACAGGCGAAAGTGCAATATATTCGCGTTTCAGCAAATGCATTAGGTAAATTACAACCTGTAACTGAAACACAAATTGCACAATATTATCAAGAAAATAAAGCGCAATTCATTAGTCAAAAATTAGCACACATCCAATTAGCAACTGAGAAAGAAGCGGATGCGGTTTATCAAGAACTGCAAAAAGGCGCTGATTTTGCTGAGTTAGCAAAAGCGAAATCTGTGGATAAACTTTCTGGTGCACAAGGCGGTGAATTAGGTTGGGTAAAAGACAACGAATTACCGAAAAACTTTGAAGATGCAGCATTATTATTAAATGTTGGTCAATATAGCACACCAGTTAATGTGGATGGGGCTTACCATATTATTTTAGTGCAAGATCGTAAAGAACGTACTTTAGACGAAGTAAAAGAGCAAATCGCGGATATCGTACGTAAAAACTTAGCAGGAAGTCGTTTCCAAGCGGTAGAAAAAGCGGTTCGTGCAAAAGCAGCAGAAAGCAGTGATTCTTTAGCTGCGGTAGCAGAAGCAGCAGGCGTGAAAGTGGAAGAAACAGATTATTTCGGTAAAAATAATGTCCCTGCGGCATTAAATTTCCCAAATGTGACTTCTGCCATTTTTGAATCAGATATTGCAAACGGTGGCGCAAATTCTGAACCATTAACTGTTGGTGAAAATGAATTTGTTGTGGTACGTGTCGTGGATCATAAAGCTGAAGGTTTACAAAGCCTTGATGAAGCGAAATCAACGATTGAGCAATTCTTAAAACGTGAAAAAGCCGATAAAGTATTGACTGAAAAAGCAGAGCAAGCGGTTAAAGCGTTATCTGTCGATCCAACCAAACTACCAGCAGGTATTAGTTTTGGTGAGCCACAAACCTTTACGTTAGTGGATAATAAAGATCCAGTGCTTTATGAAGGTGTATTTGCCATTGCAAAACCACAAGATGGCAAAGCGGCTTATCAAGTAGCTCGTAACAGCAAAGGTGATGTGGTTGTGGTTGCCCTTGAACGTGTAGAAGAACCTACTTTAAGTGAGCAAGAATTAGCGAAATTTAGCACTCAACTTCTTCGTGCGCGTCAAGGCGAATTGCAAGGACAGTTAATGCAAGCGTTACGTGAAAAAGCACAAATCGAGATTAATACCAGCTTTATTAATCAAGATGATTCAGAAGAAGGTGCGGCTCACTAAGCCGATTGAAATGTCATTCATCATCAATTTCTGATGGAAAATACAAGCAAAGTGCGGTAAATTTTGACCGCACTTTTTTATATAAAACAAGGAGAAGACTATGGCTCAAGAAACCATTTTCAGCAAAATTATTCGCAAAGAAATCCCTGCCAATATTGTTTATCAAGATGAATTAGTGACCGCATTCCGTGATATTTCACCGCAAGCAAAAACCCATATTTTGATTATCCCAAATAAAGTCATTCCAACGGTTAATGATGTGACGGAACAAGATGAAGTTACCTTGGGTCGCTTATTTACCGTCGCGGCTAAAATTGCTAAAGAAGAAGGCATTGCCGAAGACGGTTATCGTTTAATTGTGAATTGTAATAAACACGGTGGACAAGAAGTATTCCATATTCATATGCATCTTGTTGGTGGTGAACCTTTAGGTAGAATGTTGGCAAAATAATGAAAAAGATCCTAATTACAGCAACGGTATTATTTTTAACGGCTTGTTCATCTGCACCAAATATTGTGGGAACCAATAAGCCAATTTTAAATATGGCGGCAAATTTAGCACCGGTTTTAGATGTTGATTTGTCTGATAATACGGCTGCTTTAAAAAATAAAACCACGCAACAACTCAATGTGCTTTACCATCTTTATTGGTATAACAAACAAGGTGTAACGCAAGTTTGGCCGAATCAGCAAGAAAGCCAATCAGGCAATATTTTATTGCAACCACAAGAGAAGAAAGTGTTTGAACTACCAAAACCAAGCACAGAAAGTAGCAATTATCGTCTTTACTTAACTTACAATAGTTTATGTCCACATTATTAATTGACCTTGAAGGTCATGAACTCAAACAAGAAGAAGTTGAATTACTGGAACATCCTTTAGTTGCCGGTTTGATTTTATTTACCCGCAATTTTTATGATCGTCAGCAAGTTCAAGCGCTAATTAAATCCATTCGTCAGCGAGTAAAAAAGCCTTTATTGGTCACAGTCGATCAGGAAGGTGGTCGCGTACAACGTTTCCGTGAAGGTTTTACTCAGCTCCCTGCGATGCAGGCTTTTGCAGCATTAGTTGAGGACTCAGCTCAGCAACAACAAATAGCGAAAGAAGCAGGCTGGCAAATGGCGGCTGAAATGGTGGCGCTAGATATTGATTTGAGTTTTGCTCCGGTGTTGGATTTGGGGCATGAATGTCGTGCGATTGGCGATCGTAGTTTTGGCTGTGATGTAAAAAGTGTGGTCAATTTGGCGGCTGCTTTTATTGATGGTATGCACCAGGCGGGCATGGCAACAACAGGAAAACACTTCCCAGGACACGGTCATGTTTTAGCTGATTCTCATCTTGAAACGCCTTATGATGAGCGTGCAAAAGAAGTGATTTTTAATCATGATATTTTGCCATTCCAGCAATTAATTCAACAGAGTAAGCTTGATGCGATTATGCCGGCTCATGTGATTTATACGCAATGTGATAGCCAGCCAGCAAGCGGTTCGAGTTATTGGTTAAAAGAGATTTTGCGTAAACAGTTGGGCTTCCAGGGGGCGATTTTCTCTGATGATTTAGGCATGAAAGGCGCAGGCTTTATGGGCGATTTTGTGGCTCGCAGTGAAAAAGCCTTGAAGGCTGGTTGTGACTTATTATTGCTTTGTAATGAACGAGAAGGTGTCATTCAAGTGCTTGATAATCTGAAGTTAGAGGAAACAACGGAGCATTTTGCAGCACGCCAAGCTCGCTTGAAATCGCTCTTTAAACAAAAATCCTTTGATTGGTCAGAACTCACAAAAAATTCGCGTTGGATTAAAAATCATCAAAAACTGACCGCACTTCAACAAGAGTGGCTTGCTTCTAAATGATTGATTGCCATCATTATCAAAAAGGCGATTGCCGTTCTTGTCAATGGCTTGAAATGCCTTATGAACAGCAACTCGCCAAGAAAGAAGAGCATCTAAAACAACAACTTGCCAAATTAGATTGTGATGATTTAATTTGGCATCCGCCTTTTTATTCCTCCGAGTCTGCCTTTCGTAATAAAGCGAAAATGGTGGTAAGTGGCGCGGTGGAACGTCCCATTTTAGGTATTTTACAAGACCCGAATGATCCACAAAGTGCGGTGGATTTATGTGATTGTCCGCTTTATCCACAAAGCTTTGCAGAGCTATTCCCAATTCTAAAAGATTTTATTGGACGCGCTGGTTTAGTCCCTTATAACGTGGCTAAGCAAAAAGGTGAGCTCAAATATATTCTGCTTACAGAAAGCCAACATACAAAAAAATTGATGTTACGTTTTGTATTGCGTTCAGAAACTAAATTGCCGTTAATTCAACGTGAATTTGCAGGCTTATTGGAAAAATTGCCACAGCTTGAAGTGGTGAGTGTGAATATCCAACCACAGCATGCGGCGATCTTAGAAGGTGAGAAAGAAATCTTTTTGACTGACCAGCACACCTTATCAGAAAGCTTTAACGGTATTCCGCTATTTATTCGCCCTCAAGGTTTCTTCCAAACGAACCCACTTGTCGCGCAGGGGCTATATGCAACGGCGCAAGATTGGGTACAAAATTTACCAATTACTAAACTCTGGGATCTCTTTTGTGGCGTTGGAGGCTTTGGACTTCATTGCGCTAAAGCTTTACAGGATAAACATCAGCAAGAAGTGGAATTGACCGGGATTGAAATTTCGCCATCTGCTATTCAAGCAGCGACTCAATCCGCTCAGGTATTAGGGCTAAACAACGTTAAATTCCAATCTTTGGATGCGGCTAATTTTGCTTTAACACAAGATGAAAACAAACCCGATTTGGTGATCGTCAATCCGCCTCGTAGAGGTATCGGAAAGGAACTCGCTGAGTTTCTCAATGAAATGCAACCGCACTTTATTCTTTATTCCAGCTGTAACGCAATTTCCATGGGAAAAGATTTGCAACACCTAACCAATTATAAACTTACTCAAATTCAATTATTTGATATGTTCCCGCATACAGCACATTATGAAACTCTAACACTTTTATCTGTTAAAATTTGATTTTTTATGAGCGAGGTGACTTCATTTGAATGAATATGTTGAAAGCCTAGAAAGAGAATTTTCTTCAATAGAAAACGGTTTCAAAGAGGAAGAAAAAAGAGCGTTTACTGATTATAAATCTAATAATAGTGAATTCATCAAAAAATTGGCATTTTTGTCATATCAGTCTGAAGTGTATCAAGTAAGAATGTATAGTGTATTTCTTTTTGGATACTTATCCGAGGATAAAAACATCTTAATGTTTTTAAGAGATGAAGTATCTAAAGACAGCAACTGGCGAGTTCAAGAAGTATTGGCAAAATCATTTGATGAGTTTTGTAAAATAATTGGATACGAAAAAGCTCTTCCTGTTATAGATGATTGGTTAAAGAATAGTAATCATAATACAAGAAGAGCAGTTACTGAGGGCTTGAGAATATGGACTGGGAGATCATATTTCAAGGCAAATCCAAATGAAGCTATTAGAAGATTAGCTGCGTTAAGAGATGATCCTAGTGAATATGTTAGAAAATCGGTTGGTAATGCTTTACGAGATATAAGTAAGAAATATCCAGAATTAATCAGAGTTGAGCTTAGCACTTGGAGTCTAGAAACCAAAGGGATTAAACAGGTTTATCAACTTGCAAATAAACTCTTAATAAAAAGCTAACAGAAATGTTAGCTTTTTTATTTAGAAATTTAACCGCACTTTTATTTTGCTATAAATTAATGCTATTAAGAAGAACGTTGCTTGTAGCAAAATAATACACGCGCCCGTGGACGCATCAAAATGATAGCTAAGTAGCACGCCTAGTAGGCTCGCAGTTACAGCACTGATGATCGCGATAATCAGCATTTTATCGAAGCGATTCGTCAGTGTTAGCGCAGTGATACCCGGCGCAATTAGCATAGCGACAACTAAAATTACCCCAACCACTTGCATCGTACTCACAATGGTGAGCGCGAGTAATGTGAGTAAGCCATAATGCAATAATTTAGGTGAGAGACCCGCAACGCGAGCATGGCTAGGATCAAAGCAATAAAGCAGAAAATCACGACGCTTTAAGCCAAGCAAAATAAAAATGATCAAGGCAATAATTGCCGTTTGAATGAGCTCTTCTCGGCTTACACCCAATACGTTACCGAATAAGATGTGTGTGAGGTGTTGTGAGGTTTGGATTTTAGTGAACAGCACCAACCCAATGGCAAACATCCCTGAAAATACAATCCCCATCGCGGTATCTTCTTTGATACGGCTGTTTTCTTTTAAATAACCGACACCTAAGGCGCAGGCAATACCTGAGACAAAGGCACCAATCACTAATGGAATACCTGCTAGAAAAGCTAAGACAATGCCAGGTAGGACGGCATGGGAAATGGCATCACCCATCAATGACCATCCTTTCAACACTAAATAGCAAGAGAGTAGCGCACAGATAACGGCAACGACTAATGCCGTGAGTAACGCATTTTGCATAAAAGCAAATTGAAATGGCTCAACAAAAATGGCGAACATTTCAGTCATAATCCACCACCTTACGTCGTTTTTGGGTAATTAATCCGTATTTTGGTGAGAAGAGGAAAGCCAATAAAAATAACAAGGTTTGCAATGTCACGATGACACCACCTGTTGCACCATCTAAATAATAGCTTAAATAGACACCGACAAAACCAGTTATTGCGCCTAATGCTACGGCAATTTTGATAAGAGTTTTGAACTTGTCAGTAAGTAAATAGGCGGTTGCACCTGGTGTGATTACCATCGCAATCACTAAAATCGCCCCGACAGTTTGTAATGCCGCAACGACACAAGCACTCAAGAGTGTAAAAAAGAGAACTTTGTAAAACAGTGGCGAAAGCCCAACTGTTATTGCTTGCGTTTCATCAAAGAAAATCAGTAACAGATCCTTCCAAAAAATAAGCAATAAGACCAAGCAAATTAACATAATGATGGCTACTTGATAAATATCTTCATCGGCAATCCCGAGGATATTACCGAGAATGATATTTTGCACATTTATCGAGGTAGGATTCAAGGAAATAATCAGTAAACCTAAGGCAAAAAAGGTGCTGAAAATAAAGCCGATAACAGCATCTTCCTTGAGTTTGGAAATGGATTTGATCCATAAGATGGAAAGTGCGGCCAAAATTCCGGCAAAAAAAGCACCTAAAGCATAGGGGAGTGAAAAGGCATAAGCTATCGCCACACCCGGAACCACGGAATGAGAGAGCGCATCGCCAATTAATGACCAGCCTTTCAACATTAAATAGGCAGAAAGAAAGGCACAAATGCCACCAACAGCGGCACTTATCCACATGGCTTTTTGCATATATTCATAGGAGAAAGGTTCCAGTAAATATTCAAGCATGGCTTATTCCTTGTCAGACGGAGGCAGACGACAGGATTTTACAGCCGTTGCAGGCGGATCATTTTGGGTTTCTCCATAGAAGACAACAGGGCGTTCATCATCCGTAAGCACGGTGACTGCACGTTTATCTTCATCATTATGCAGATCTTCACCTAATAATTTGATGTGTCGTAATACACCACCAAAGACTTTTTCCAAATTATGCTGATTGAATGTATCTTCCGTTCTACCGGCAGCAATCACAGTACGGTTAATCATCACCACTTGGTCACAGAAGTCTGGTACAGAGCCTAAGTTGTGGGTAGAAACTAAAATCAAATGCCCTTCAGCACGTAATTGTCGAAGGAGTTCCACAATAGCATTTTCAGTTTTAACATCCACACCCGTAAAAGGCTCATCGAGTAAGATAATCTTACTTTGTTGTGCTAATGCTCGAGCCAAAAATACGCGTTTTTTCTGTCCACCAGAAAGCTCGCCAATTTGTCGTTCAGCTAAATGCTCGATGTTTACTCGTTGCATCGCCTCGAACACTTTTTGTTTGTCTTCAGCCTTTGGAATGCGTAGGAAATTCATATAGCCGTAGCGTCCCATCATGACAACATCATAAACGGAGACTGGAAATTGCCAATCGACTTCTTCCGCTTGCGGTACATAGGCAACCAAATTTTGTTTCAATGCTCGATTAATTGGCAAACCACAAAGCGCAATATTGCCTTGCTGTGGTTTAATTAAGCCCATGATGCTTTTGAATAGCGTTGATTTTCCGCTCCCATTTACGCCGACAAGAGCACAGATTGTTCCCCCTTGTAATGCAAAGGCAACATCATAAATTGCAGTGTGCCCGTTGTTGTAACGCACGGTTACATCATTAACGGAAATAGAAGCGGAAAGTGCAGTCATTATTTTTCAAATCCTTTCACAATGGTAGATACAGTGACATTGAGCAAATCGATATAAGTCGGTACAGGGCCATCAGCAGCAGAAAGGGAATCGACATAAAGCACACCACCGTATTTGGCTCCACTTTCTTTTGCTACCTGTTGAGCAGGTTTGGCTGACACAGTACTTTCACTAAATACCACTGGAATATGATTTTTTTTCACTAAATCGATAAGTTTACGCACTTGTTGAGGCGTACCTTGTTGTTCAGCGTTAATTGGCCATAAATAGCCTTCTTTGAGATCGTAATCTTTCGCTAAATAACTAAATGCGCCTTCACTGGTAACTAACCAACGTTGGTCGGCAGGAATTTGTGCGAGTTTTTCACGTAAAGGTTTATCGAGTTGTTTGATTTTTTCTGCATACGCCGCTGCATTTTTTTGATAAGTATCAGCATTTTGCGGATCATGTTTAACTAATGCATTTTTTATATTTTCGACATAAATCAACGCATTAGATGGCGACATCCAAGCGTGTGGGTTAGGGGCATCTTTATAAGGACCTTCATAAATAGAAAGTGGCGTGATGCCTTCGGTTACCACAACGGCTGGTTTGTCTTTGATATTTTGGAAGAAGCGCTCAAACCAACGCTCTAAATTTAATCCGTTCCATAAAATTAAATCAGCAGATTGAGCTTTTACAATATCTTTAGGGGTTGGTTCATACTCGTGAATTTCTGCACCAGGTTTGGTGATAGATTCCACCGTCGCGGCATCGCCCGCAACATTTTGTGCGATATCCTGAATAACAGTAAATGTGGTCACCACTTTAAATTTCGCTTCGGCTTGTAAAGTAGCTAAACCTAGAGCGATAACAGATAGGCTTTTAAATAAATGCTTCATGAGATCTCCTTAAAAATAATGATTGATTAGCATTCTGCAGAATAATATCATTTTTTATAAGGCTTTTAAATGAAAATAATTATCAAATCGATAGGTGATTAAAATTAAAAGGCGGAAAATTTTGTGAAAAATTGACCGCTCTTTTTTGAAATAATTAACCACCAACTTGTTGGATTAGACGATCCATACCCGCTTCATCATAGCCTTCTTCATATTGGGCTTCATCAACGGTAAAGTTGTGCATGCTACGCCCTGCGATACAACCGTATTGTTCCAATTTTCCTTTGGTAAAGTTAGTACGAAACGCAGATGAATGGTTATTTAAACTAATCACCCCAATGGTAGCGCGATTACACGGATTTTTATTCACAAAGACTAAATTATAGCCAGATTCGCGAATGTAACCGGTTTTATTAATTGCTGCATCAAATACTTCTTCACGCACTAATTTATTGGTGTTTTTAACAAAAACGCTACGTCCGCCTGCTTGAATGAAAGCACTTGGCATATTCGAGATGTTTTTGATTTGTGCTTTGTTAAGAGAGTATTTAGCCAATTTAACCAGATCCATCACACTTGAAATGTTACTGTCAGATAAACCTGAGCTATCTGAAAAGCGAGTAGAGCGCATACCTAATTCTCTCGCTTTCTCATTCATTTTTTGAATAAATTGCAAACGACTCATGCCTGCAGAGCGAGAAAGGGCATGAGCAGCATAGTTATCAGAATGGACAAGCATCGCTTTTAATAATTCATTACAAGAAATCGGCGTGTATTTTGGTAATTTTGTATGTGTGCCTTTAATGTAATCGTAATCGTCGTCAGTAATCGATGCAGTACAATTTGCGTTTCGATTATTTTCAAGAAACACATTTGCAGTCATTAACTTGGTAACGGATGCGATAGGTTGAACATGATTCGGTGAGCTACTTTCGAGCACTCGATCATGGGTGAAATCATACACGACATAAGATTGTGCCGTTGCCATTGCTGGCACTAAACACAATACAGAAAGAACTTTTTTTAACATATCTTTTAATATAGCCAACTTAGAGAATAAAACAAAGCTAGTATTCTATCAGTTTTTGTAAGGGTTTGGGATGTGTGAAAGAGAAAAAATTTAAAGTTTTTTAACCGCACTTTTTTCTTTTGTTTTTTGATTTTTGCGATAGAGATCGCAAAGAAGTGCGATCAAAATTTTCTTTGTTTTTCAAATCTGCTAGCTTATCCGTCGGTAAATCTGTAAAATCTCGGCTCATTTTTAATATGCGAATTTTTTGTTGCTCAATTCTGAGTAACATCATCGCCGTAATGTGTAATAACGAGGCTTTATGTTAGAACAACCCCTTTCATCCGAAACGAATACAAAAAAGATTAACTTAATGGATTTAACGCGTCAGCAGATGCGTGAGTTTTTTGCTGAATTAGGCGAGAAACCATTTCGTGCGGATCAATTAGTGAAATGGATTTATCATTTTGGCGAAGATAACTTCGACAATATGACCAATATTAATAAAAAATTACGAGAAAAATTAAAAGCGGTCGCTGAAATTAAAGCGCCAGAAGTGGCGGTTGAGCAACGCTCTGCAGATGGCACCATTAAATGGGCGATGCAGGTAGGTGAACAGCAAGTTGAAACGGTCTATATTCCTGAAGCAGATCGTGCAACACTTTGTGTTTCTTCTCAAGTAGGCTGTGCCTTAGCTTGTACCTTCTGTTCGACAGCACAACAAGGTTTTAACCGTAATTTAACGGTGTCTGAAATTATCGGTCAGGTTTGGCGCGCATCAAAAATTATCGGTAATTTTGGTGTAACGGGTGTACGTCCGATTACCAATGTGGTAATGATGGGCATGGGTGAACCTTTGTTAAATGTAGCTAATGTTGTACCTGCGATGGAAATTATGCTAGATGATTTCGCGTATGGATTATCTAAACGACGTGTGACTTTATCCACTTCAGGTGTTGTGCCTGCGCTCGATATGTTACGTGATAAGATTGATGTAGCATTAGCGATTTCACTTCATGCACCGAACGATGAATTGCGTGATGAAATTATGCCGATCAATAAAAAATATAACATCAAAATGTTGATGGATTCGGTACACAGATACTTAGAGGTATCTAATGCTAACCATGGTAAAGTGACTATTGAATATGTGTTATTAGATCACGTGAATGATGGCACAGAGCATGCGCATCAATTAGCTCAAGTATTAAAAAATACGCCATGTAAAATCAACTTGATCCCATGGAACCCGTTCCCAGAAGCGCCTTATGGTAAAAGCTCAAATAGCCGTGTCGATCGTTTCCAAAAAACCTTAATGGAATACGGCTTTACGGTGATTGTGCGCAAAACCCGTGGTGATGATATTGATGCGGCTTGTGGTCAGTTGGCGGGCGATGTGATCGATCGAACCAAACGTACAGCAATGAAACGTAAGTTTGGTGAAGGTATTGACGTAAAAGCTGTTAACTAAGCTAAATATAGCAATACTTGTAAAGGAAAAATGGCCTGAAGAAGAGTGATAAGATAGAGGAGTGATAAGATGAAATTAATCCCAATTAACATTCTAAGTGCGGTCATTTTTCCTTTTGTTTTTTCGGCTTGTGTCTCTCAGTCTTCTGTTGATTTTAATAAACAACAAGCAGCAAAAGCGCGCGTTGAATTGGCATTAGGCTATCTGCAACAAGAGGATTTTGTTCAAGCAAAACTGAATTTAGATAAAGCCTTTGAACATGATGACCGCTATTATCTTGTGCACTCGGCACTTGCGCATTTTTATCAATTACAAGGCGATACGGAAAAAGCGAAGCAAGCTTATTTACAGGCGATTAAGTTAGATGATAAGCAAGGCGATGTGTATAACAACTTTGGTGCATTTCTATGTGGGCAAGGTGAGTTTGAACAAGCTTATTCACAATTTAATGCGGCACTCGCTGCGCCGAATTATTATCATCAAGCCGATACTTACGAAAACATGGCGCTTTGTGCTTTTGCTGGAAAACAAACCGACGTTTATCAACAAGCGTTGGAGAAATTACGTCAAGTTGATCCTTCTAGAGCGGAAAAGCTCCGCACGCTCAAATAATCATTGCCAAAAGCCCCTTTCGACTTTAAAATTTGGTATTTAGTTTTTTATTTCTATTGCTCTATTTTTATACCTATGAATACAATCGTCGAACAAACCGAAACAACTGAAATCTCCTTTGGGGATAAACTTCGCCAAACACGCGAAGCATTAAATCTTTCTTTAGAAGATGTGGCAAAGACTATTTCTTTACGTCCAAGCATTTTGGCAAAATTAGAAAATAATGAATTTGTCCAAAAAAATGTACCTTCAACCTTTTTGAGAGGTTACGTTCGCAGCTATGCGAAATTTTTACGTATTCCTGATGCTGAATGGGCTCATTTAACTTTTGGTGAAGCACATAAAAATGATTTAAGTAAAAATACACGTGCGACTCGTTCAGTAAACCAATATTCATCTCACAGCCGTTGGGTAGGCACACTTACAACTATTATTTTACTCGCTGCTGTTGGAATGACTGGCTTATGGTGGTGGCAAAATTATCAAAAATCAAACGAAGAACGTGATAATTTAGTGCAAACCTACGTTGAAAAAGAAAAGACAGCAGAGGTACCGGTTACTCATTCGAATGAAATTCCAGTAACAGTAAATAGTCAGCCTGCTGTGTCAAAAAATGAAACTATGCCAGTAGTGGGAGCAACAAATAATGCCGCTACTGAACCCGCAGTTTCAACTACTCAAGAAAATCAAGCTCAGACAGTAAACGCAGGAGTTTCAACCACAGCAACTTCAGCACCTACTGTTGAACAAGCTCAAGCACCGGTTGTGGAACAAACGTTACCTAACACAGAATCAACAACAGAGCAAACTGTGCCAGATACACAAAGTGCAGTTGAAAACCCCGCTATTTCTGAAGCACCAACTACAGCGAAAGGCGATCTCGTTATTGAAATTACAAAAAATTCAAGCTGGATTAGTGTGAAAGACCAAAACCGTAAAGTATTAGCGCAAAAAGAATATAAACAAGGCGAAGTTTTAACCTTTAATGGTGACGAATATGCTTTGATTATTGGTGCGCCAGGTAACGTTCGCATTACTTATAAAGGCGAAGCGTATCCGCTTACAGTTGATGGCCGTGTGGCTAAATTTAAATTACCAAAACCTTAACGAATAATTTACGAAAGAATGTCAGCAGTAAAACCTACTATCAAACGTCGTGAATCGACAAAAATTTATGTGGGCAATGTACCAATCGGTGGTGATGCGCCGATTGCAGTGCAATCCATGACAAATACTCGCACAACTGATGTTGAAGCGACCGTTGCACAGATTAAATCTTTGGAACGTGTTGGTGCAGATATTGTGCGTGTTTCAGTACCTACCATGGATGCCGCCGAAGCCTTTAAAATCATTAAACAGCAAGTGAATGTGCCATTAGTGGCGGATATTCACTTTGATTATCGGATTGCGTTAAAAGTGGCTGAATATGGGGTGGATTGCTTACGTATTAATCCAGGCAATATCGGTCGTGAAGATCGTATTCGTGCAGTGGTGGACTGTGCGCGTGATAAAAATATCCCGATCCGTATCGGTGTAAATGCTGGCTCGTTAGAAAAAGACATTCAAGAGAAATTTGGTGAACCAACACCAGAAGCCTTGTTAGAATCAGCGTTACGTCATGTTGAGATCTTGGATCGTTTAAACTTCGATCAATTTAAAGTGAGCGTAAAAGCATCCGATGTCTTCCTCGCGGTGGAATCTTACCGTTTACTGGCAAAAGCCATTAAACAGCCGTTGCATTTAGGCATTACGGAAGCAGGTGGCGCGCGAGCGGGATCAGTGAAGTCAGCGATTGGTTTAGGGATGTTGTTAGCAGAAGGTATTGGTGATACCTTGCGTGTCTCTTTAGCCGCAGATCCTGTAGAGGAAATCAAAGTTGGTTTTGATATTTTGAAATCATTACGTATTCGTTCTCGCGGGATTAACTTTATTGCTTGTCCAACTTGCTCTCGTCAAGAGTTTGATGTGATCGGCACGGTGAATGCACTGGAACAACGTTTAGAAGATATTATTACCCCAATGGATGTGTCTATTATTGGTTGTGTGGTAAATGGCCCAGGTGAAGCATTAGTGTCTGATCTTGGCGTGACCGGTGGTAATAAGAAAAGTGGCTATTATTTAGATGGCGAGCGTCAAAAAGAACGTTTTGATAACGACGCAATTATTGACCAATTAGAAGCAAAAATTCGTGCCAAAGTTGCACAACAAGATCCAAAAAATCGAATTATTTAAGGAAAACTCGTGGCAAAAAATATTCAAGCAATTCGTGGGATGAATGACTGTTCCCCAACTGAATCTCCACTTTGGCAATGGATTGAAGGGCAGGTTCGCCAAATTTTAAGTAGCTACGGCTATTCAGAAGTGCGTATGCCAATCGTGGAAAGTACGCCATTATTTGCTCGTGCAATCGGTGAAGTCACAGATGTCGTCTCAAAAGAAATGTACACATTCTGGGATAATGATGAACAATTAACACTTCGTCCAGAAGGTACGGCAGGATGTGTGCGTGCTGCGATTGAACACGGTTGGATTTACAACAATGAACAACGTTTATGGTATATGGGACCAATGTTCCGCCATGAACGTCCACAAAAAGGTCGTTACCGTCAATTCCATCAAGCAGGTGTAGAAGTATTTGGTATCGCAACCCCTGAAATTGATGCAGAGTTAATTATTTTAACAGCACGTTTGTGGAAAGCCTTAGGTATTGATCAACATGTTTCACTTCAATTAAATTCGATTGGTTCATTAGAAGCACGTGCAAACTATCGTTCCGCATTAGTGGCCTTCTTAGAAAATCACCAAGATTTAATGAGCGAAGAAGAGAAAGAACGTCTTGTAAAAAATCCATTACGTATTTTGGATACTAAGAATCAAGCATTACAAGATGTATTGGATGGCGCACCAAAATTATTGGATTATTTAGACGATGAAAGTCGCGAGCATTTTGCGCAGTTATGCAGTCTATTAGATGCGGTTGGCATTCAATATGAAATTAATCCAAAATTGGTTCGTGGTTTAGACTATTATAATAAAACCGTATTTGAATGGGTGACATCAGCATTAGGTGCGCAAGGTACTGTATGTGGTGGTGGACGCTATGACGGCTTAGTTGAACAACTTGGTGGCCACGCAACAAGTGGTGTCGGTTTCGCAATGGGCTTAGAGCGTTTAGTGTTGCTCGTTCAAGAAGTGAATAAATCGATTCAGATAAAAAGTGCGGTAGATATTTACGTTGTTTATCAAGGTGAAGGCACAACATTAGCCGCATTCCAACTCGCTGAAAAACTTCGCTCAGAATTACCGCACTTAAGCACAATGTTGCATTGTAGCGGCGGTAACTTTAAAAAACAATTTAAACGAGCAGATAAGTCTGGTGCGACTCTAGCCCTTGTACTTGGCGAAAGTGAAGTGCAAAATAATCAAGTTGTGGTAAAACACTTACTTGGCGCAGCAGAGCAGCAAACCATTGATGTGGACAATTTAATTGAACACGTGAAAGCCCAATTTTAATTTTAGAAGGATAGGAAAATGGCATATACCATTGAAGAAGAACAAGAACTGAATCAGTTAAAAGAATGGTGGAAAGACAATGGCAAAACCATTATTGCCGCTTTTATTCTTGGTGTAGGCGGGATGTTGGGCTGGCGTTATTGGCAGTCTTATCAAGCCAATCAAATTATGCAAGCGTCTGCTGAATATGATGCGTTAGTTTATACAGCAAACAAAGATGCCGCGGCACAACAAGCTAAAGTGGCTGAATTTGTGAAAGCGCATGATAAAACCAGCTATGCGGTATTTATCTTATTAGATGAAGCAAAAGGTTTTGTTGCAAAACAAGATTACGCCTCTGCTGAAAATAGCTTAAAACAAGCGATTGCTCAATCACAAGATGATATCTTAACGTCTCTTGCAGCGCTTCGTTTGTCTGCCGTGCAATTCCAACAAGGTCAATTTGATTCAGCATTAGCAAGTCTAAATCAAGTGAAAAGCCAAGGCTTTAGCGCACGTAAAGATCTTTTAGCGGGTGATATTCAAATCGCAAAAGGCGATGTGAATGGTGCTAAAGCAAGCTTTGAAAATGCACAAAAAAGCGGTAACCCGTTAGAAAAACAAATGGCGCAGATGAAATTAAATAATCTGTAATATTTTAGTTAGCCCGAATTGCTCGGGCTTTTTTATTGGATTTTTGATCTTATGATTCAGAAACCTATTGTGCCGCCACCCGTCATTTTTATTGGCTGTGCACTTATCATGGTATATTTGCCTAATCCTTATCTGCTCGAAATCAATGTATTAGCAGTTTATTTGATTATATCGGTTTCTTCTGCCATCGCTTTTTTTAGCCTTTGGCAATTCTATAAAAGTAAAGCAAATATCAATCCAATTCACTTAGAAAAAAGTAGTGTGTTTGTGGTAAATGGTATTTATCGTTTTAGCCGCAATCCAATGTATTTAAGCTTAGCAGGCTTGTTAGTGGCATGGGCGTTTTATTTGCAAAGTGCGGTCAGTTTTCTAGGTATTTTTCTGTTTATTTATCTCATCACACAATGGCAAATAAAACCTGAAGAATACTGGCTAGAGAAGAAGTTTGGTGAGTCTTATTTGGCTTATAAGAAAAAAGTCAGACGTTGGATTTAACCAATAAAAAAATCGCCTAAAAATAGGCGATTTTTTATATATTTTGAGAAGCTATTATTTAGCTGCACATCCGCAATCTGCTAATTTTTTAGCAAAACGCTCTGCAACAAAATCCCAGTTTACTACGTTCCAGAATTCTTTGATGTAGTCTGGACGACGGTTTTGGAATTTCAAGTAGTAAGCGTGTTCCCAAACGTCTAAACCTAAAAGCGGGAAACCTTCACAACCTGCGATTTCTTTACCCATTAATGGAGAATCTTGGTTTGCTGTTGATACAACAGATAATTTACCTTGGTTGATCACTAACCATGCCCAACCAGAACCGAAACGAGTCGCCGCTGCTTTTTCAAATTCAGCTTTGAAGTTTTCTACAGAACCGAAATCACGTTCGATAGCTGCTTTTAAATCACCTTGTAAAGTGGTGCCTTTTTTCAATGATTTCCAGAATAAGCTGTGGTTTGCGTGACCGCCTGCGTTGTTACGTAATGCAGTACGTTTTTCAGCTGGGATTTTGTCTAATTGGCTGATTAATTGACCTGAGCACATTTCAGAAAATTCAGCAGGTAAAGTTTCTAACACCGCGTTTGCATTGTTTACATAGGCTTGGTGGTGTTTAGTGTGGTGAATTTCCATTGTTTGTGCATCAAAATGTGGTTCTAACGCATCATAAGCGTAACCTAATTCAGGTAGAGTATAAGACATAATATGTTCCTTTTTTAAATGAAGTTAAGGTAATGTTTTTGATAAAACAACATCAAAAAGTAGTTAAATAGTAGCAGAAAATTTGATTTAGATCAGTAAATCTTTTAATTATTTGATTATCCGATGAATAGACTAGAAAAGCTTAATTTGTTTTAAATCAATAAACACACCGATCTACTTCTAAATAGTTATGCCTTTTAGCCCTTAAAATCTCGTCAAAATTTCCCCTTGTGGTAGAATACCCGCTGATTTTTCACAAGATTTTATTTTTAAGGCTGAGACTATGTTTCCTGCTCATCAACTTCAATTAGAACAATTAGCGTGCCAGCGTGGCGATCGTGTGTTGTTCACTGATCTTTCACTGCAATTTCAAAGCGGTGATTTCGTGCAAATTGAAGGGCACAATGGTATCGGCAAAACAAGTTTATTACGGATTTTAGCCGGCCTTGCACAGCCTGTAGAAGGTAAAGTGCGGTGGAATTCAGACGAAATTACAAAACAACGCGAAGAATACCATTATCAGCTACTTTATCTCGGCCATCATTCTGGTGTGAAACCTGAATTAACCGCATGGGAAAATTTAAAATTTTATCAGCAGATTAGTCAAAGTCAGCAAGGCACTGATATTTTATGGGATGTGCTTGAAACAGTAGGTTTACTTGGACGTGAAGATTTACCGGCTGCCCAACTTTCAGCTGGTCAGCAAAAGCGCATTGCCTTAGCGAGATTATGGATCTCAGAAGCACCTCTTTGGATTTTGGATGAACCTTTTACAGCAATAGACAAAAAAGGGGTTGAAGTTTTAACCGCACTTTTTGAAAATCATGCTAAAAAAGGTGGAATGGTGATTTTAACGAGCCACCAAGAAGTGCCAAGTACGTTATTGAAAAAAATCAATCTTGCTGATTATAAATATAACTCTTAGATTTTTATGATATTTTTACAGATTATAAAGCGTGAGCTGAAGATTGCGACCCGTAAACAAGCGGAAATATTGAACCCGCTTTGGTTCTTTTTAATCGTGATCACGCTGTTTCCATTGGTGATTGGGCCGGATCCTAAACTCCTGTCTCGCATTGCACCAGGGGTTGCTTGGGTGGCGGCATTGCTTTCTGCGTTGTTGTCTTTTGAGCGCTTATTCCGAGATGACTTTATTGATGGCTCTTTAGAACAATTGATGCTTACGGCTCAACCTTTAGCGCTAACGGCACTCGCAAAAGTTGTTGCTCACTGGTTATTAACAGGTTTGCCGTTGATTTTACTTTCACCTATTGCGGCGTTATTGCTTTCGTTGGAAGTGAATATTTGGTGGGCGTTGGTGCTCACACTATTGGTGGGCACACCAATTTTAAGCTGTATTGGTGCGATTGGCGTAGCATTGACGGTAGGATTACGTAAAGGTGGCGTATTGCTGAGTTTACTTGTGGTACCATTATTCATTCCGGTTTTAATTTTTGCCTCAGCAATTTTAGATGCCGCTGCGTTAAATCTCCCTTATGGCGGACAGCTTGCTATTTTAGGTGCAATTTTGGCTGGCGCAATAACCTTATCGCCTTTCGCCATTGCCGCTGCACTACGAATTAGTTTAGATAATTAATCACTATTGCAGTGAAAGTGCGGTCAGATTTTTAACTGTTTTTTATTTTTTTGGAATTAAGGATCTTTTATGTGGAAGTGGTTACATCCTTACGCAAAACATGAAACCCAATATCATTTATGTGGCAAATTAAGCCCATTTTTTGGTGCGATTGCGGTTTTATTATTGGCTGTTGGCATCGTGTGGGGCTTAGCTTACGCACCGGCTGATTATCAGCAAGGCAATAGTTTCCGAATTATGTATGTTCATGTGCCGGCGGCGATTTGGTCAATGGGCGTGTATGGTTCGATGGCCTTTGCTGCCATTATTGCGTTAGTTTGGCAAATTAAAGCCGCTCATCTTTCAATGATAGCCATGGCACCGATCGGTGCAATGTTTACCTTTATTGCCTTGGTAACAGGTGCTATTTGGGGTAAACCAATGTGGGGAACCTGGTGGGTGTGGGATGCGCGTTTAACCGCAGAACTCATTCTTTTCTTCTTATATATCGGTGTATTAGCCCTTTATTCTGCATTTTCTGATCGTGCCGTGGGCGCCAAATCAGCGGGTATCTTGTGTATTGTTGGTGTGGTGAATTTACCAATCATTCACTTCTCCGTAGAGTGGTGGAATACTTTACATCAAGGGGCAAGTATCACGAAGTTTGAAAAACCGTCTATTGCAACGCCGATGTTAATTCCACTGATTTTATGTATTTTTGGATTTTTATTTTTATCCATTTGGTTTACGCTCGTGCGTTATCGCGTTGAATTGCTAAAAGAAGATAGCAAACGTCCATGGGTAAAAGAGTTAGCAAGTAAGCTAAAATAGTTTTTCATTTTTATTTTAGGGAGCGGAAAATGTTTTTCCAAAGTTGGAGTGATTTTATCAATATGGGAGGCTACGGTTTTTATGTGTGGCTTTCCTACGGCATTAGTCTTGTGGCAATGATCATTTTGGCGATACAAAGTGTCAAAGGGCGTAAAACGGTGTTAAAAGAAGTGTTACGCGAGCAACAACGTGAAGCCCGTTTAAACCAAGCAAATAAAGGAAATACGCTATGAATCCAAGACGCAAATCAAGACTCTCTATCATTATCTTTGTGATTTTAGGTATTTCGATTGCAACAGGTTTAGTCCTTTATGCACTTCGCCAAAATATCGATTTATTTTATACGCCATCAGAAGTGATTGAAGGTAAAGAAGGTAAGGCAGATCAAAAACCTGAAGTGGGACAACGCATCCGTGTAGGTGGCATGGTTGTGGAAGGCACGGTAAAACGCGATCCAAAAAGCTTAAAAGTTCGTTTTGAGTTAAATGATATCGGTCCATCTATTACTGTTGAATACGAAGGTATTCTTCCTGATCTTTTCCGTGAAGGGCAAGGTATCGTCGCGCAAGGCGTATTAAAAGAGCCAACTTTATTAGAGGCGACAGAAGTACTTGCTAAGCACGATGAAAATTATGTACCACCTGAATTAGGCGAAAAAATGCAGAAAGTACATAAGCCAATGGGCGCAGAGTTAAAAGGCGAGAGTGAAGCTGATCGTCGTTATAAAGAAACCCAGCAAAAACCGCAAGAAGGTCAATAATGATTGCTGAACTAGGAAATTATGCGCTTGCTTTAAGTCTTGCCGTTTCATTCTTTTTAGCGATTTTCCCATTATGGGGCGCAGAAAAAGGTCACCCTCAATTAATGTCATTGGCTCGTCCAATGACTTATGGTTTATTTTTCAGTTTAACCATTGCTTTTGCAGCATTATTCTATCTGTTTGCTGTTAATGATTTCAGTGTGCAATATGTGGTAAATAACTCTAACAGCAGCTTGCCGATTTATTATCGTTTATCTGCGGTGTGGGGTTCACACGAGGGTTCATTATTACTTTGGATTTGGTTATTAACCCTTTGGGGCGCAGCGGTTGCCTTATTTAGCAAACACTTACCACAAGAAGCCGTGGCTCGCGTGTTGGGTATTATGGGGATTATTAGCATAGGCTTCTTACTCTTTGTATTATTTACCTCAAATCCATTTACCCGTACATTCCCTGACTTCCCAGTAGATGGCAGAGAATTAAACCCAATGTTGCAAGATGTGGGCTTGATTTTCCATCCTCCATTGCTTTATATGGGATATGTTGGTTTTTCTGTGGCTTTTGCCTTTGCGATTGCATCATTAATGACAGGGAAATTAGACTCCGCTTGGGCAAGATGGTCTCGCCCTTGGACGATAGCAGCTTGGGTCTTTTTAACACTCGGGATCGTACTCGGTTCTTGGTGGGCCTATTATGAGCTAGGCTGGGGGGGCTGGTGGTTCTGGGATCCAGTAGAGAACTCTTCTTTAATGCCTTGGCTTGCAGGAACCGCATTAATCCACTCTTTAGCGGTTACTGAAAAACGTGGTTCTTTTAAAGCGTGGACTGTACTTTTAGCAATCCTTGCTTTCTCACTTTGTTTACTGGGTACGTTCTTAGTTCGTTCTGGTATCTTAGTGTCAGTACACGCTTTTGCTTCAGATCCTACACGTGGTTTATATATTCTTGCTTATTTGGTTGTGGTAATTGGTGGTTCTTTAACCTTGTACGCTTACAAAGGCAACCAAATTCGTTCGCGTGATAATGCAGAACGCTATTCTCGCGAAACCTTATTGTTATTGAATAATATCCTATTAATGACCGCGCTTTGTGTGGTGTTCTTAGGGACATTATTGCCATTAGTTCATAAACAATTAGGTTTGGGCTCTATTTCGATCGGTGCACCGTTCTTTGATCAAATGTTTCTGATTATTATGACTCCATTTGCCCTATTACTAGGTATTGGACCATTGGTTAAATGGCGTCGTGATCAGTTCTCTGAAATTCGTACACCGGTTGTAGTGAGTGTGATTGTAATGGCGATTGCAGGCTTTGCCTTGCCATATTTCTTACACAATAAACTCACGGTCAGTGTTGTGCTTGGCACCATGATGTCTGTCATTATTGTGTTATTAAGCCTTTATGAAATGAAACAACGTGCAACACATCGTGAATCGTTTTTTAAAGGTATTACCAAGCTTTCCCGTTCCCATTGGGGGATGATTTTGGCTCACCTTGGTGTGGCAATGACAGTTTGGGGAATTGCCTTTAGTCAAAACTTTAGTGTAGAACGCGATGTGCGAATGGCCGTTGGCGATACAGTGCAGATCGCTGACTATGACTTCAAATTTACTGGCGTGAGTGATGCAAATGGGCCTAACTATATGGGTGGCAAAGCACAAATTGATATTTCAAAAGACGGTAAACCAGAAGCAACATTATTCGCTGAAAAACGTTTTTATACCGTCAGTAAAATGCCAATGACTGAAGCGGCAATTGATTGGGGATTTACCCGCGATCTTTATGTCGCCTTGGGTGAAAAAATAGAAGATAACTCATGGGCACTTCGCCTTTACTATAAACCGTTTATCCGTTGGATTTGGATTGGTGGATTGTTTATGGCGCTAGGTGGCTTGCTCTGTATGTTTGACCGTCGTTATCGTTTTAGTCGCTTGGTAAAACAGTCTTAATCGTGATGAGGGGCTAAATTAAGCCCCCTAAAAATAGATGTAAATTGATCGTGTTATGAATAAAAAACTACTTATCCCACTTATTATTTTTCTAGCTGTCGTTGTGGCATTTTTAGTTCAGCTTGGACGTAATGCTCAAGGTGATGATCCGAAAGCGTTAGAGTCAGCCCTGGTAGGGAAACCTGTACCACAGAAAACATTAACGGATTTATTGGAAAATAAAACCTACGGTAATGAAATTTTCCAACAAGGTAAACCGATTCTCTTAAATGTGTGGGCGACTTGGTGTCCAACTTGTTATGCAGAACATCAATATTTGAATCAATTGGCTAAACAAGGCGTGACAATCATTGGTTTAGACTATAAAGATGAATCACCAAAAGCGATAAAATGGCTGAAAGATTTGGGCAATCCTTATAGCCTTGTGCTTAAAGATGAAAAAGGTTCTTTTGCATTAGATTTAGGCGTTTATGGTGCACCGGAAACATTCATTGTAGATGGTAAAGGTGTGATTCATTATCGTTTAGCGGGTGATGTGAATGAACGTGTTTGGAATGAAACCTTGAAGCCTATTTATGACAAATTAGCGGAGAAACCATAATGAGAAAATCATGGCTTTTTTTGACCGCACTTTTTATGAGCGTCTCTGCGACTGCCGCAATTGATGCGCTAAATTTTGCTTCACCAGAGCAAGAAAAGGACTATCACCAATTAACGCAAGAACTGCGTTGTCCACAATGTCAAAATAACAATATTGCCGATTCTAATGCAACCATTGCCGTAGATATGCGTGGCAAAGTGTTTGAATTGTTGCAAGAAGGCAAAAATCGAAATGAAGTGGTGGATTATATGATCCAACGTTATGGCAATTTCGTGACTTATGATCCACCTATGACAATGGCCACAATTGTGTTATGGATTGCACCAATTTTATTAGTATTTGTTGGTATTTTATTTATATTTAAACGTAAATCGAAAATCCCAAGTGCGGTTAATTCTGACGTTGTTTTAGATGATGAAGAGAATGCACGCTTGTCGGCTTTACTCAAAGAAAAGGATAAATAATGAATTTTGCATTAAGTATTATTGCGCTCACTTTAGTCGTGGCATTGATTTGTTTTTATCCCTTGTTGCGTTCTGTTAAAGCTAAAGCAGATAAAAAGCGTGATGAATTAAATAAAGCGTTATATTTTTCTCGTTTGCAAGAGATTGAGCAAGATAATCAACAGGGTTTAGTTGAAAATGTTGAACAACTCAAGCAAGAGCTACAAAAAACATTGTTGGAAGATATTCCTCAACAAGAAACTCAAGCTATCGATAAAAATACCCAAAATTACGGTAAGTTATGGTTTGTTTCTGGCTTATTAGGTTTGGCCATTATTGCTGGCGGGGCTTATTTCCCTTTGGGATCTTGGAAAGCCGAGGATATGATGGAAAAAACATTGGCAAAATTACCTTATTTCTTTGAACGAATCAAAGAAGAAGATACAAACCCAATGACGGATGCTGAAATGCAACAATTTTCGACCGCACTTCGTTTGGATTTACAAAAAACACCAAAGGATGCTAAAAAATGGTGGTTGCTCGGTCAGGTAGGGATGAATTTGGGTAATGGAAAATTAGCGTTTGATAGTTATCAACAAGCGAATAAGCTTGAACCGGATAATTTAACGTATAAGCTTTCCTATGCGCGTATGCTAATGTCTTCTGAAGATCAAACAGATAGACTCAAAGGTAACCAGCTTTTACGTGATATTATTCGTCAAGATCATTCTAATCCTGAGGCCTTAAGTTTACTTGCTTTCAGTTATTTTGAAGGTGAAGATTATAAAATGGCGGCAGTAACCTGGGCGATGATGTTACGCTTATTGGAGCCAGATGATCCTCGCGTGCCAATGCTTGAGAAAAGTATTCGTGCAGCACGTGATGCACTTGCTTTGCAGGAAGAAGAAAAAGCGAAAAGTGTTACGCCGGAGAAATAATGAAGCCCCAATTGTTAGGTTTTCACCATATTGCGATCATTGCTTCGAACTATGCACGTTCGAAGCATTTTTATATGGAGATTTTAGGCGCTAAACAGCTAAATGAAACTTATCGGGCAGAAAGGGATAGCTATAAACTAGATTTAAGTTTTCCCGATGGGAGTCAAATAGAGTTGTTTTCTTTTTCAAATCCGCCACCAAGAGTAACCACTCCAGAGGCTTGTGGTTTGCGACATTTAGCATTTAAAGTCGAGAATATTGATGAATATGTCGCTTATCTTATGGAAAATAGCATTGATTGTGAACCAATTCAGGTTGATGAATTAACGGGAATGAAGTACACTTTCTTCAGAGACCCGGATTATTTACCTATTGAATTATACGAAAATAATTATTAACGTAGAAAATCAAATTATTATGAGTCATATTAAGAAAAAAATTGGGATTTACTCTTTTTGTGTTTTAGCATCATCAGTTGTTTTAGCCGAAGGTAGTAGTGTTGTATATGAAACAAAAGCGAAGGCACCTGAAAATCATGTTTCAGTCAATGTTTCTGAAAGTAATATTTCTGAAACAGTGAAATATATTGATGGAAAAGGCCAAAGAAGTTTAGATCCTAAGTCTGAAAAAGACATTGAAGAGCTTGCTAATAGTGTTGAGTTTGAGGTATACAAGTTTAACGAGTCTGCCGCTTCAAAAACAACCTTCCTTTCACCCGCTGGGATTTGCAGTGGCTTTAAAAGTGATGATGGCGTAGATGTCACTAACACCAGTAATTATTACATTAAACCTAATGATGCTAGTGAGTATTATGGTAGTGTGTTAGGTGCCACAATTTATAAAAAAGGTGAAACGAAACACTCACAGTATGTCCCTGTTTATGCAATCAAAAATGCCAATGTAGCAAAATATATTGAGCAAAATGAAGATCCGAACGTTAGAAAAAAAGCGAATGAGCGGATTAAAGAAGGCAGAGAAACGCTTAATAAAGTAGTTTGTGATAAAAGGTAACGTTATGAAAAAATTAATTTCTATTGCAGCATTATCTGTTTTAACAGCTTGTACTGCACCTCAGGAAGCTTCAAGTATTGGTAATGGTGCAGCGATGTATGATATGAATGCGGTGCAGGATTATAATTCTCGAGTAACAAGTGGTAATACTGTAACAGCTCGAGAAAAAGCTAAAGTTGCACAAAGAGATAGCGTTCCAAATGAAATGAATGCGAGTGATCATCGTTCTAAACATACAGGTTATTCTCGCATTCCTGTAGCAATAATGCCTAGTGTCGGTGTTGGTTATTGCCATCACTGCTGGTAATTAAATGACTAAAAAATTAACCGCACTTGAAAAAGTGCGGTTATTTTTTTATCTGTTTATAAGCCTAAAATAGATTTCACAAAAGGAATAGTCAGATTTCGTTTAGCTTGCAATGAGGCTTTATCGAGTTGAACTAATGCCTCTTTTAATGTCGCCATATCTCGATCTAGACGAGTAAATATAAAATTGGCAGTATCATCTGAAAGCATAATGCCTCGCTGATGGGCATTTTGTTTCAATACAGCGAGTTTTTGTGCATCGCTGAGAGGAATCAATTGATAACTTTCTCCCCATTTTAAACGAGAGGCTAGATCCGGTAATTTAACGGGTAGAGCAGTTGGAGATTGTTCAGCACTGACAACCAATAAGGTTTTGCCATTGGCTTTAATACGATTAAAGAGATCAAATAAGGCTATTTCCCATTCTGAATTTCCAATAACTGCTTGCAAATCATCCAGGCAAACCAACTCTTGTTGTTCTAAATTTTCAAAAACAGCTGTCGAAAAATATTGTGATTTGCTCAATGGAACATAAATCGCACTACGTTGTTGCTGAATATATTCATTACAGAGTGCGCGTAGAAGATGGGTTTTTCCGACGCTTTGGCTTCCCCAAAGGTAGAAGAATTGTTGCTGTAAATCAGTTATATTTTGACGCAAAGAATTGAGCAATAATGCATTATTATCGCTATAAAAATTCTCAAACGTTTCATCATCAATTTGATGAATAGGTAAAGAAAGTTGCTGATTCACGGATTAACGAGTTGATTTAAAATAAAAAAAGAAAGGGCTAAATTTTCATTTAACCCTTTTGTTTGGGAAGTTTTATTCTACTTCATTTTTTGCTTTTGGCAAAATCAAGTTCAGTACAATCGCGACGATAGCACAAAGGCTGATACCTTTTAGGGAAACAGCATCGCCGACGTTGACAAACATATTACCGATCCCGAAAGTCATCACCACAGAAATGATGCAAAGGTTGCGAGGTTCAGTCACATCCACTTTACCTTTAATTAAGGTACTCATCCCGACAACGGCAATCGAACCAAATACTAACATCATAATGCCACCCATTACGATGGTCGGGATAGTAGAAAGGAATGCGCCTACTTTACCACAGAAGGAAATCGCAATTGCCCATACTGCAGCCCAAGTCATAATATTTGGATTAAAGTTGCGAGTTAGCATTACAGCCCCCGTTACTTCGGCATAAGTAGTATTTGGTGGACCACCTACTAATGAAGCTGCAGCCGTTGCGACACCATCGCCTAATAAGGTGCGGTGTAAGCCTGGTTTCTTAAGGAAATCTTTACCTGTTACAGAACTGATTGCCATAATCCCACCGACGTGTTCAACGGCTGGTGCGATAGCAATTGGTAGCATATAAAGAATGGCTTCTAAATTAAATTCTGGTTTGGTTAACTGAGGTAATTCAAACCATTTTGCGTCTAAAACAGGTTGGAAGTTAATTAATCCTAGGAATAAACAAACCACATAGCCAGCAACGATACCAAACATAATTGGAATCAGTTTCATCATGCCTTTGGCAAATACCGCAACAGAAAGGGTGGTGACTAAGGTGATCATAGAAACCAATACAGAGTGCTCATAGCTATATGCACTGTTTTTACCTAATGCCATATCCACAGCAACGGGTGCAAGTCCCATACCAATAATGATAATTACGGGACCTACAACAACAGGCGGAAAGATGCGCTCAAGTGCAGCACTACCGCGTAATTTTACTAAGGTTGATAGTGCGAAATAGACTAAGCCTGCACAAGCAAGTCCACCCATTGTGGTCGGTATGCCCCAAGTTTGTACGCCATATTGAATAGGCGCAATAAAGGCAAAAGAGGAGGCCAAGAAAATAGGGACTTGTTTACCAGTACAAAGTTGGAAAAGTAGTGTACCGATACCCGCGGTAAGAAGAGCTGTATTAGAATTTAATCCAGTGATTAAAGGAACTAATACTAAGGCGCCAAAGGCAACAAATAACATCTGTAAACCGACAAACGCTTGTTTGCCCATGCTTTGCACCTCAACAGGTGCGGTTGTAGTTTGATTACTCATTTAGTTTCAACTCTCGGTTTGAATTAACTGAAAGTGCGGTCGGTTTTAATGCTTTTTTAGCTTTTGTGTTTTCACGCACGGAAAAAAGACGGCTATAAATGCCGTCTTATTTAAAGGGAATTATTTCGTCCCAAAAATCTTATCTCCTGCATCACCCAAGCCAGGGATGATATAGCCTTGTTCATTTAAGTGATCATCAATAGATGCGCAATAAAGTTCGATATCTGGATGCGCCTTTTCTAAGGCTTTGATCCCTTCTGGTGCCGCTACTAATACTAATACTTTTATATGTTGGCAACCTTTTGCTTTTAATAAATCAATTGTGGAGATCATTGAACCACCCGTTGCAAGCATTGGATCCACAACGATAGCTAAACGTTCTTCTAAATCACTGGCTAGTTTTTGGAAATAAGGGACGGGTTCAAGGGTTTCTTCATTACGATAAATCCCGACTACACTGATGCGAGCACTAGGAACATGTTCTAATACGCCATCCATCATGCCAAGACCTGCACGTAAAATTGGTACAACAGTAACTTTTTTACCTTTGATACGGTCGATTTCAACAGGACCGTTCCAACCTTCGATAATCACTTTTTCTGTTTCAAGATCGGCAGTGGCTTCATAGGTGAGTAAGCTGCCCACTTCAGTTGCAAGTTCACGGAATTTTTTGGTATCAATATCAGCTTCGCGCATCACGCCTAATTTATGTTTAACAAGCGGATGTTTAACTTCAACAAGTTTCATCTTTTTTCTCCCTTTAAAAAAACAAATCGAAGAATTCTATATCAGAAATATTGAATTTCCTAGTGTTTTTATTATGACAGTTGGGTATAAAAACAATTAAAAAATTAACCGCACTTTGATTAAATACATTCTCAATACCCGTCATAGAGCCAATGGTTCTCTTATTCATACTTTTATAAATATTCACATTATTTTCCCAGCTAAAGGAAATCATTTAATGAAAATAAAAGTGTGGTCAAAAAATTGAATAGATTTTTTATAAATAAAAAGCGACTAATTACTTAGCCGCTTTTGCATGATAATAAACCTAGTTAAGCTGTTTTTTTCGGTTTGAAGAAAATCATCGTAAAGATTTGCCAGAAGAAGGCGAGTGCACCGAAGATGAAGACAACGTCGCCACCGAAACGAACCCAACGTAGGGTATCGAATAATGGTTGTTGCATAAATTCTTCACTACGTGCATACCATAAGCCTTCAGAGATACTTGCATAACCTTGAATAATACCGATTGGTAGTAAGCTTGATACAATCATTAATACTAAACCGCCATTTAATAACCAGAAGCCCCATTTCATTAACTTATCGTTAAATGGTGTATCCGGACGTAAATAACGAGCGATTAAGAATACGAAGCCTAGTGCTAAGAAACCATATACACCGAATAATGCGGCGTGTGCATGAACAGCTGTAGTGTTCAAGCCTTGGATATAGTAAAGCGAAATTGGTGGGTTGATTAAGAAACCAAATACGCCAGCACCTAACATGTTCCAGAATGCCACTGCAACGAAGCAGTAAAGAGGCCATTTTAAGCGTTCCATCCAAGGTGTTTTTTGTTGCATCGCCCAGTGTTCCCAAGCTTCATGACCTAATAACACTAATGGAACCACTTCAAGTGCAGAGAATGACGCACCTACTGCGATAATTGGTGTGGTTGCACCAGCGAAGTATAAGTGGTGGAACGTACCAGGAATACCGCCGATTAAGAATAATGCCGCTTCAGTAATAGTTGCCACGGTCGCTGTACGACGTGAAACTAAACCTAAACTTACGAAGATGAATGAGAGCGCCGCTACAGAGAATACTTCGAAGAAGCCTTCTACCCATAGGTGAACTACCCACCAACGCCAGTATTCCATCACAGAAATGTGAGTGTGCTCACCGTAGAATAATGCAGGGCCATAGAATAAGCCGATTGCAATGACGGAAGCGAAGAATAACGCTAATAAGTTTTTGTCTCCTGGTTGTTTGAATGCGTTCACTGTACCGCGAAGCATTAAGACTAACCAGAATAAGATACCTGCGAATTTCACCGCTTGCCAGAAACGACCTAAGTCAATGAACTCATAGCCTTGGTGACCGAACATGAAACTCCATTCTTCTGGAAGGATATGCGCAATTGCTAAATAGCTACCAGTGAATGAACCGACGACTAATACCACTAATGCCCAGAATAAAACATCCACACCCAATTTTTGGAATTTCGGATCTTTACCACCATTGATGATTGGTGCAAGGAATAAACCACCGGCTAAGAATGCCATTGCAATCCAGAATAATGCAGCTTGAATATGCCATGTACGCACTAATGAATAAGGTAAGTATTGAGAAATATCAATACCATAGAATTCCTGACCTTCAACGGTATAGTGAGCAACAATCGCTCCTAAGTTCACTTGTAGTAAGAATAATGCAAGCACCGTAAAGAGATATTTGCCTAATGCACGTTGAGAAGGAGTTAGTTGTAATTTGGTGAGTGGGTCAACTTCCGGAATCGGTGGATCTTGTTCATCTTCACGTTTTTTGAATGACCAAATCCAAACAACGAAACCAATACCCGCAATCAGGAATACCACACTCGCAATAGACCAAACTACGTTTTCTGGTGTTGGCACGTTATTGATTAATGGCTCATGTGGCCAGTTGTTGGTATAACTTGCATTTGTATTTGGGCGTTCTGCAGAGGCAGTCCATGCAGTCCAGAAGAAGAATTTTGTTAAGTCTTTACGTGCTTGTAAGTCAGGAAGGGTATTATCCTTCATGGCGAAGTGTTCACGAGTGACTTTAGTGGCAGGATCATCACCGTATAAAGAAATGTAGTATTGTGCAGTTTTTTCCATTGCCGCTAAACGGGTATTTGAAAGCACAACGGTGTCATTTTCAACTTTGCTGCTACGGTATTCTTTAGTTAAACGAGCTTTTAATAAAGTTTGTTGTTCTTCATTAAGATCCGCAAAGTTTTTACCAAATTCTTTATTTGCGGTGATATCTAACCAGTTGGTTAATTCACGATGTAGCCAATCTGCAGTCCAGTCAGGCGCTTGGTATGCACCATGACCCCAAACAGAACCCACTTGCATACCACCAGTGGTTTGCCAAGCGGTTTGACCATGTAAAATTTCATCGTGAGTAATCACTTTTTCACCTGATTCTGAAACATATTGTTGTGGAATTGGTGGTGCTTCACGATAAACTTCGAACCCATAGTAGCCGAGAATGGAGAATGCTCCAATTAATACGGCGACTAATAGGTACCAGAACTTTTTATACTGTCCCATTTTATCACTCCTAGATTATTAGAAAATATTATTTCCTGATGATTAAGTGTCTTAGATAATCATCAAGGACTAGATTTTACGCCAAGTAAAATACTTGAGCAATTATATCGACTATCAAGTGATGAAAATATTACCTAAAACTGAGTAATTTAATCAGGTAATAGGAAACACTAACTGAAAAGATAAAAAATGCGGCCAAAAACCTATTGATTTTTGACCGCACTTTATTTGAAGAGGGGATTAACGTTTAAACATGCCGCCTAAACCGCCAAGGCCACCTAAGCCGCCTCCGCCCATTAAGCCTTGCATGCCGCGCATCATTTTCGCCATTCCGCCTTTGCGCATTTTCTTCATCATACGTTGCATTTCGTCAAATTGTTTCAGCAACTTATTCACATCTTGCACTTGTGTACCAGAACCTAATGCAATGCGACGACGGCGAGATCCTTTGATAATATCTGGATTGGCACGTTCTTTTAAGGTCATGGAATTAATGATGGCTTCCATTTTGATGAACATTTTGTCATCTACTTGATTTTTGACATGATCCGGTAAGTTTTTCGCACCCGGTAATTTTTCAAGCATCGACATCATACCGCCCATTTTTTTCATCTCACGGAGCTGTTCACGGAAATCGTCTAGGGTGAAATCATCACCTTTCTTGAATTTCTGCGCCATTTTTTCCGCTTTTTCGCGATCCACCGAGCGTTCAAGATCTTCGATAAGGGAGAGTACATCACCCATGCCTAAAATACGCGATGCTACGCGATCAGGATGGAATGGTTCAAGGGCTTCTGTTTTTTCGCCTACACCAAGAAATTTAATCGGTTTGCCAGTGATTTGACGGATAGATAAAGCCGCACCACCACGTGCATCACCATCCACTTTGGTTAAGATAACCCCTGTAAGTGGCAAGGCTTCGTTGAAGGCTTTTGCTGTATTTGCTGCATCTTGACCGGTCATTGCATCAACGGTGAAAAGCGTTTCAATTGGATTTAATGTCGCGTGAACTTGCTTGATTTCATCCATCATCTCGCTATCAACGTGTAAGCGACCTGCCGTATCCACAATTAACACATCGTAGAATTTGAGTTTAGCGTCAGCAAGTGCCGCTTTTGCAATCTCTACCGGTTTTTGTTTGACATCAGAGGGGAAAAAGTCCACGCCAACAGATTGTGCTAAGGTTTCAAGCTGTTTGATTGCGGCAGGACGATATACGTCGGCAGAGACTACAAGCACTTTCTTTTTATGACGTTCGCGTAAGAATTTTGCTAATTTACCCACGCTAGTGGTTTTACCCGCACCCTGTAAACCTGCCATTAAAATAACTGCGGGTGGCTGTGTTGCTAGGTTTAAGCTCTCATTGGCTTCACCCATAGCTTTTTCGAGTTCACGCTGAACGATTTTTAAGAACTCTTGGCCTGGCGTTAAGCTTTTATTGACCTCTTCGCCTAAGGCGCTTTCTTTTACTTTGGCGATAAATTCACGTACGACAGGCAAAGCAACATCAGCTTCTAATAACGCCATACGCACTTCGCGTAGCGTTTCTTTAATATTATCTTCAGTTAAACGTCCTTTACCGCTAATGTTGCGTAGCGTTTTGGAAAGGCGATCCGATAAATTCTCAAACATTTTAAATCCTGTTTTTTCTTAAAAAATTGCCGTGATTATACCGAAATTTGGGCGTTTTTCATCATTTCAAATAAAATTATGGCGATCTAGAGAAAAGATCCGTTAAAATAAGAATAATTCCTAGTAAAGAGAAAGCATTATGTGGTTTGCCCTTTTTTCGATTATTTTTTACATTCTTAGTTTATTGTTGATCGCCCCATTTTTGATGAATTCATCAGAAGGGAAGTTGAGTCAAAGTAAAATTCCGTTTTTTCTGACCGCACTTGCAGCAATTGTTCTGCATGCGGTTAGTACTTTCCCTCTGCTAGAGGATCTTGCATCAGGGCAAAGTTTTACGTTAATGCAAATCGCGTCCTTAATGAGCGTAATTATTGCTGCCTTAGCGACGCTTTCAATGTTTCTTGTTTCCACGATGTGGTTTGTTTTACCGATAGTGTATGCGTTTTCGATCATTAGCTTGATCTTTGCGACATTCTTATCAAGCCACATTATTCAAATGCTTAATCAAAATACATTGATGTTGTTTCATATCGGTTTGTCGCTGTTTACCTATGCGGTTTGTTTTATTGCAACGCTGTATGTGATTCAATTGGTCTGGTTAGACCGTAATTTGAAAAAGCGTAAAATCCAATTTTCGCCGGCAATTCCGCCATTGATGGCAGTAGAACGTCATTTCTTCTGTTTATTTGCGATGGGTGAAGCATTACTGACACTCACTTTAATTTCTGGTACTTATCATGTGTTGCAAGCAGTGACCCCAGAAAATCTGCACAAAGCAATTTTTTCTTTCCTTGCTTGGATTAGTTTTGGTATTGCTTGTTTTGGTCATTGGCGATTGGGCTGGCGTGGAAAAAGGATGATTATTTACGCAATTTCGGGTATCATTCTGCTCACGATTGGCTATTTTGGTAGCCGTTTGATTTAGCAAGAATCAAAGAACAGGTAAAAATCTGCACCCCAAAAGTTGGACTAAACAACCAACAATTGAGGTGCAGATTTTTTATGGGTAAACACTACACCATGGCATTCAAATTACAGGTTTTTCAACCTCTTCTAAAAGGAAAAATGAGCATTCGTGAAGCCGATCGTTTTTACAATATTCCCTCTAATACATTAGTCGGAACCTGGTTGAAACGCTTTGAAAAAAGTGGCATAAAAGGGCTTATTCCTTATAAATCATCAGGATGACCGCCAATGAAACCTAAATATGCCAGAATGCCTCCTCCACCCAAAACGCCATTTTACGGCTACCAAGCCGAACCAAAAGTGGGTAATGAATGTGACCGAGTTTAAAGCAAAAGATGGCAATAAAGTCTACTTATCCCCAATATTAGATTTATTTAACAATGAGATAGTCTCATATACCCTCAGTTATTCCCCAAACTGGACACAGGTGGAGAAAATGTTAAAGCTAGCGGTTAAGCGATTAAATAAAACAAGTGGTAGCATTTTACATTCAGACCAAGGCTGGCAATATCAGATGGCGGCTTATCGTCAAATTCTTGCTGAGCACGGCATCATACAAAGTATGTCAAGGAAAGGAAACTGTTTGGATAATGCTGCAATGGAGAGTTTCTTTGGACGATTAAAAACAGAATGCTTTTATGGTCGGGAATTTAATACACGAGAGGAGATAGTTGATACGGTAAGGGATTATTTGGATTACTATAATCATCGACGGATTCAACTAAAATTAAAAGGACTGAGTCCGATACAATATCGTCGTCAGTCCTTATGTGAATAGTCTGGATTTTGGGGACAGATCAGGCGTTTATTTATTCGAACCCTCCGGATGCAAGCCAATTCCCTGATGGCGTTCTTGTAATTTTGCAATCACATCCGCCCATGTTAGTCCTTGATGGTGCAATAACACGGTTAAGTGATAAACCAAATCCGCCGCTTCACTGAGGGTTTCCGGTTTATCTTGCGAAACGGCAGCTAGCGCCGTTTCTACCGCTTCTTCTCCCACTTTTTGGGCGATTTTCTTAATGCCTTTGCTGTGCAGTGTTGCAGTGTAAGAGCTAGCCGGATCGGCGTTTTTCTTTTCTGCTAAATGCTGCTCCAGTTGGGCGAACCATGTCCAATGGCTGGTGCCTTGTTGGGTAAATCGATGAAAGCAGCTGTCTTCTCCGGTATGACAGGTTGCGCCGATAGGATTGGCTAAAATTAACAAGGTGTCATTGTCGCAGTCCAAGCTCATATCCACGATATTTAAAAAATGTCCAGAGGTTTCCCCCTTTGTCCAGAGGCGTTGCTTGGTACGGGAATAGAAGGTCACCTTGCTTTCATTGATGGTTTTGGCTAAGGCTTCGTTATTCATATATCCCAACATCAACACCTGACCGGTTTGTGCATGTTGGACAATGACAGGCAGTAAACCATCGATTTTTTGCCAGTTGATAAGGCTAGTATTAAGCATCATTTTCCCTACTCTCTGATTTCAATATTGTGTTGACGCAAATAGCGTTTGAGTTCCCCAATCTGAATAATCTGCTTATGGAACACGCTCGCGGCTAATGCGCCGTCTACATTGGCTTCGATAAAGGCATCGCGAAAATGCACCATTTCGCCCGCGCCACCTGAGGCAATAAGTGGCACGCGGCATACTTGGCGGACCATTTTTAGCTGAGTGAGATCATAGCCTTGGCGTACACCATCCTGATTCATCATATTGAGCACGATTTCACCTGCGCCACGGCTTTGTACTTCTTGCATCCAATCAAGTAACTGCCAATGGGTTTGGCGGGTACGGCTTTCATCACCAGTATATTGGTTGACCCAATATTTACCAGTTGATTGCTCAAACCAGCTATCGATGCCAACAACGATCGCCTGCACGCCAAAGCGTTCGGAAAGTTGGTTAATCAAATCGGGATTAGCTAACGCAGGAGAGTTGATCGAGATTTTATCCGCACCAAAAGCAAATAACTGCTCGGCATCGGCGACAGTTTTAATCCCGCCAGCTACGCAGAAAGGGATATCAATGACTTGCGCCACGCGTTCTACCCAGCTTTTATCCACCGTACGGCCATCCGATGAAGCGGTAATATCATAAAATACCAGTTCATCGGCACCTTCGGTAGCATAGCGTTGTGCCAATGGGACAATATCGCCAATAATTTCGTGATCACGGAATTGCACGCCCTTAACGACTTGCCCATCACGTACGCCCAAACAAGGAATTATCCGTTTTGC